>CAVGIZ010000028.1:0-16516 GCA_963629255.1 Anaerovoracaceae bacterium | reverse complement strand
ATACGATTCCGGCGAAGAGTTCGGTTGTGATTCGCGGCGGATTTGCTGGGACGGAGGAAAGTGCCGCGGAACGTGAGGCTGGAAAATATTCGACGATTGATGGTGCGGATAAGTGGAAGACGTTTATTGTGAACAATGTGGGTACGCTGGAGATTGAGCGGATGGTGTTTACGCGGAGTCGTTGGAGGGGGCTTGAGAAAATTTCGAGTGGTGGATTGAAGTTGCGGGATTGCTCTTTTACGGCGAATGGGTTGGTGGATCCGCTCAACACGGGGATTTATGGTCCGGCGTTTAATGGGCATGGAGCGTACTTTGAGGGGAATGCGGGTTCGACGATTGTGGAGATGGAGAAGTGTGTATTTGACGGGAACATTGACACGAATGGATGGTATGATGCGGGGCAAGGGTATGGGTTGTATGCGAAGAATTTGAAGAAGGTGGTGATGAAGGATTGTTCGTTTTTGACGAATGGATATAGTTTTGCGCAGACGCAGGCTGTGAATACGCGGACAGGTCATACGATTGTTCATTTTAAGGATGCGCCTGTGGCGGCGACGAATTGTGTGTTTCGTGGGAATGTGTCATATACGGCTGGTAGCGGCGGAATTGTGTGGCTTGGAGGGAATTGTGATGGGAGTACGTTTGACCATTGTCAATGGGTGGGGAATCGCGTGACGAAGGTGAGTGGTGATTATTGGTCTGAGAGTACGAGTTCGGGGACGGGTGTATTTAATGTGGAACTTGGGGACAAGGCGCGGGCAGTGGATATTACGAGTTGTACAATTGCGTATAATATGAGTTGTACGAAGTATAGTGCCGTGGGGTTGAATGTCATTAGCGGGACGGCGAATGTGAAGGATTCAATTTTTTATGGGAATGTGATTCCTTCGGTGACGCAGTCCGGAGAGAATGATGTGATTGTGATGAGTTCGGCGGGCGCGGCGAATTTGAGATATACGCTTTTGGACCATGAGCCGAGTTTTGCGAGTTGTGAGAATGTGGTGGTGGGGGTGCCTGAATTTGTGACGACGTTGGACGAGTTCTTGGCGCTTATTAATTTGGATGGGGCGACGTATCCGAAGGTGGCTTTGGGTCCGAAGGCTCTTGTGTTTAGACCTGAGGCGTATGAGGCGGTGATGAATTTGGATGTGCATTGCAAGTCGAAGGCTGGGTATTTCAAGAATGATGGTAAGGAATACACGGACGCGGCAGTTTCTTCGTATGCGATTGATACGGGTGATGTGGAGAGTGATTACACGAATGAAGGTGCGCCGAATGGGGAGCGGATTAATTTGGGTGTGTATGGGAATACGGCGGAGGCGGCGAAGTCGATTGCGGGGCAGCCAGAACTTGCCGCGGAAGATATTACGGTTGAATGGGTTGGTGGTTATTCGCAGCCGAAGGTGACGGCGACATTGCGTGGTGAGGCGGAGTATAATGCCGCGGTGGAAATTTATGTGAGTGTGGATGGTGGGGGGTATGAGAAGTTGAGCGAGGCTAATGGTTTGCGCAGTGGGGAAAGTGTGACGGGGTTGTATTTGGATTGGTTGACGGGGGGATATTACAATGTGAAGGTTGTGGTGAAGGCGTATGGGGCCGAGGATGTTGTTGTGGAGAAGTCGTTTGCTGTGGCGGGGGCGACGCCGCCGTGGTATGGCAAGGGTGGCGACGCAGCAAAAGTTGTGCATTTGCGTCCGGGCGCGACTGGGAAGGGAGATGGGACGAGTTGGGGCGCGGCGTATTCGGAGCTTGCGGATGCACTGGCGGGGATGACGGCCGAGAAGAATGAGTTGTGGATTGCCGGGACGAATGTTGTGACGCGCAATATCGGGACGTTTGCGCCTGGGTTTGAGGTGGTGATTCGCGGCGGATTTGAAGGGGTTGAGAATACGATTGAGGAGCGCAAGGTGGGGGTTGTTTCGGGGTTGGATGGCGAGTATAAATATAAGACGATGGATATTACGAGTGGAAGCGGCGTGACGGTGGAAAGGCTTTTGATTACGAGGAGTTCGGAGCAAGGGATGAAAAAGACGGGGGCGGGTTCGATCAAGGTAAAGGATTGTAATTTTTTGATGAATGGCATCGCGTCAAGTCAATTGAATGGACGCGGGTTGTGTGTGGAGGGGTCGGCAGGCTCGACGGAGGCAGATATTGAGAACTGTCGGTTTGATGGGAATCGGACAACGGCATTTTGGCTTGAAGGTGGGCATGGACTTTTTGTGAAGAATTTGAAGCGCGCGGCGATTGTGGATTGTTTATTTGTGACGAATGGTTATAGTGTGGCGCAGTCGGGTCGAGGGAGCTCGAATGGGACGGGCGCGGCGTTGTATGTGGATGCGGTGCCAGTGGCGGTGACGAATTGTAGCTTCATTGGGAATGTGGACTATACGTCGTATGGTTCGATTGTGCATCTTCTTAATAATTGTGATGGAAGTACATTTGTCAATTGCGTGTGGGCGGGGAATCGGGATGTGAAGGAAAGCACATATGGGAATGGATTTGACTGGGGCTTTGGGATGGGGACGTTGTCTGTGAGCTTGGGTGCGGCGGAACGGACGGTGACGTTGGAGAATTGCACGATGGCGTATAATTTGTGTGGTTCGACAATAAGTGCGGCGGGTGTGAATGTTACGAATGGGACGGTGAATATCCACAACTCAATTCTGTATGGGAATATGATTGTGAGTGCGAACGGGAACGATTCGGCGGTGAAGTCGCACGGGAATTCTACAATCAACATTTCGTATACGCTGATGGATCATGAGCCGACAGGTGAAGGAATTAATTGCGAGAATGTGATTGTGGGTGAGGCGCAATTTGTGACATCGCATGATGATTTCTTGAATTTGATTTACACGAATAAGGCGGACCAGATTGCTTTCCCGAAGGTGGATATTGATACGCGAGATATTCGTTTCAAGACGGATGCGGCGTCCATTGCTGCACTTGTGAATATGGATATGCATTGTTTGTCGCGTGCGGGGTATTATAAGAATGATGGGTTGAAGTATATGGATGCGAAGTTGAATTCGCCGGCGGTGGATGCGGGGGATCCAGCGAGTGATTTTTCGAAGGAAGGTGCGCCGAATGGGCATCGTGTGAATTTGGGGGCTTATGGGAATACGGCGCAGGCGTCGCTTTCGAAGGGTGGGTTCTGTTTGAGGATTCAGTAAGGGTGCGGGGTCTTCAAGCGGGCAGAAAAAAAGTGCCGCGGGGAAGGAAAGGGGGTGGAAAGTTGGGCTGGAATATGGTATAATATGGGGCGTGGCGCGGATAGGGATATTCGGGGGCAGTTTTAATCCTGTCCATCGGGGGCACGTTGGGATTGCTCAACGGGCTTTGGAGGAATTGTGTCTTGATAAATTGATTGTGGTGCCGGCGGCGGTGTCACCTTTCAAGGTGGGCGCGGCAAATTTTGTTGGGGGGAAGTATGATCGGTTGGTGTTGTTGCAGGTGGCGTTCAATGGGATGGAGAAGGTGGAGATTGATGAGCGGGAATTGGTGCGGGGTGGGGTGAGTTATTCGATTGATACGGTGAGGGAGATTGCCGCGGAGAATGAAGGGGCGGAGATTATTTTTTTGATTGGGGAAGATTCGGTTGAGGGTTTGGCGCGGTGGAAAGATTATGAAGAGTTGAAGAAGTTGTGTACGTTTCATGCGTATGAGAGGACGAAGGAATCGTCGACGGAGGTGCGCTCGAGGCTGGCGGAAGGGAAGGCGATTGGGGATTTGGTGCCGCGGGCGGTGGAGCTTTTTATTCGGGCGGGGGTGCGAGAGAATGAAGATAAGAAAATTGCCGCGGTCGTGAAGGAAGGGCTGAAGCGGAAGGGCGGGTATTGTCCGTGCAGGCTGGCGAAGACGGAAGAGACGTTTTGTCCGTGCGCGGAATTTCGTGGGCAATTGGAGGATGAGAAGTTTGAGGGGCTGTGTCATTGTAGGTTGTATTATAAACCGAAAGCTTGCGCTTTCGGCACAGGACAAGGAGTGGATTTGGTCCAGCACAGCTTGGCCATCAGCGCTCAGGGGGTAACAGATAGCGCGGCAGAAGCAAAAAAGGAAGGGCAGGCGAAGGGATGAAGAAGGAGTTAGGGTATTCATCTGGGGAAGAGGTTGCGAATGCGGTGACGCATGTGGTGGGGTCGCATTTGGGGGCGGCGATGTTGGCGCTCTTGGTTTGGCAAGGAGTGATGAGTGGGGTGGATGTTGGGTGGAAGGTGACGAGCGCGGCGATTTTTGGGGCGTCGATGATTTTGCTTTATTCGGTGTCGTCGGCGTATCATACGGTGACATATTTGCCGGCGAAGAAGGTTTTGCATGTGATGGACCACATGGCGATTTATTTTTTGATTGCGGGGAGTTATACGCCGCTTTGTTTGGTGACGTTGAGGCCGGAGCATCCAGGATTGGCGTGGAGTATTTTTGGGATTGAATGGGGCGCGGCGATTATTGGGATTCTGTTTAAGATTCGGACGACGGGGAAGATGAGGTATGTTTCGACGAGTGCGTATGTGTTGATGGGGTGGGTGGCGATTGCGGCGATTGTGCCGTTGGTGAGGAGTTTGAGGGGTTTGGGGACGATGTGGCTCGCGGTCGGGGGTGGGCTTTATACGATTGGGTGCGTGTTTTATTTGTGGAAGCGCTTGCCGTATTCGCATATGATTTGGCACTTGTTTGTTTTGGCGGGGACGATTTGTCATTTCTTTTGCGTCCTTTGGTATGTGATGTGAGGTGATGAATGAATACATATTTGATTTGGCTTGAGTGGCCTGAAGATTGTTTTCGGGTGAATGAAAAGGATTTGGCGGAGCTGAAGGAATTGGTGCCGGCGGGGAGCGAGATTATTCGGGCGAAGGATGAGAAAGAGTTCCTTGAAAATTTGCCGCGTGCGACGCATGCGATTGTGTGGAATTTTGATGCGGCGTGGTTTGAGCGGGCGGGGAAGTTGAAGGTTTTGGCGACGCCGAGCGCGGGGCGGGAGTTGTTGCCGAAGGTGGGTCCGGAGGGGGTGGTGATTCATTTTGGTGGGTTTCATGGGAAGTTTATTTCGGAGTCGGTTGTGGGGATGATGCTGGCGTGGTGCAGGGGGATTATTGCGCGGGAGCGGATGGATTTGGTGTGGCCGCGGGTGGAGCTTTCGGATAGGTGTTATACGCTGGCGGGGACGAAGGCGGTGATATTGGGGTATGGTCGGATTGGGTACGCGATTGGTGAGAAGTTGGAGGCGCTCGGGGTGGAGGTCAAGGGGATTCGGCGGGCGAATTTTGGGGAGCTAGGCGCGGCACTTGTGGATGCGGATTGGCTGGTGATGGCACTGCCGAGTGATACGGGGACGGACAATATGGTGGGTGAGGCGGTGCTGAGAAAAGTGCCGCGGAGGTGCGTTGTGATCAATATTGGGCGCGGCAATTCGATTGATGATGCGGCGTTGATTGCGGCGTTGAAGGAAGGTCGGATTGCGGGGGCGATGTTGGATGTGGTGAGGAATGAGCCGATGAAAAAGGGGGCTCCGCTGGCCGCGGCAGATATTCCGAATTTGGTTGTGTTGCCGCATATGACGGCGTTTGGTGAGGATTACTTGCGGGAGTGCTTTCGGCAGCTCGCCCATGAAGGATTGCTTAATTAAAGGAGAGATGAAATGAAGACGTATGAAGTGCATTCGGTGGAGGAGACGTGGAAGCTGGCGGCGGAATTTGCCGCGGGGCTGAAGGCGGGGGATGTGGTGTGTTTGGAAGGGGATTTGGGGGCGGGGAAGACGACGTTTACGCAGGGGATGGCCGCGGCGATGCATGTGACGGGGCGGGTGACGTCGCCTACGTTTTGCATTGTGCAGGAACATCATGGGGAGGATGGGAAGCTTTTGGTGCATATGGATTTGTATCGGTTGAAGGGGGAGGATGATGTGGAAGCGATTGGGTGGGAGGATTATCTTTCGCGTGGGGCGATTCTGGTTGTGGAATGGCCAGAACGGGCGGGGAGTTTGATTCCGGGCAATGCGCGGCACCTGGTGTTCAAGCATTTGGATGGGGACGAGAATCGATTGATTACGATTGATTGATGGGCGCGGCAAGCGCGGCAGCGCCAAAAATTCAATTGTCAAAGATCAAAAGTAACCCGCGGGGACCCTGAAACGATAGGACGCTTTTGCTGAGTTACGCGCGTAACTTTGCTAGGTTACGCGCGTCAGAGCGCCTAACTGCCGCGAGCAAGGCTTTTCCCGCGGCAGAATTTACATCCATTCACGAAACCACTTTTCATGAAAAGTGGATTAGAAGCTGGTTACAGCATTGATTTTTGACAATTTAATTTGAACAGGTTAGACAGGTTTGGGAAACAATGACAACGGGGACCTGCGGCCCCCGCACCCCCGCGTTGGTGAGGACAAACATAGTGGCGGATGATAATATCAAGCCTGGGAAGCTGGTTTAGATGGTGCGGTCACCGCGCCGTGAGCGTTGGTTGGGCGGGGATTTTGGGGCGGAGATGCAAGGAGGAGGGGTTTTGGAGGGGGATTTTATTGTTGAAAGTGATGGTTTAGGGTTGAGATGATGGGTAAAAGGTTGAGTTATTGACGATTTAAGGGGGAAGAAGACGATTTGGGCTTGCAATTTGGGTGTAAAATATGGTATAATATATGCTCCACGCCCAAAGACGGGGTGGACGCGGCAGAAAACCGCGATCAGTAACAAACTAAGTAAAGTAGTAGTAGTAATGGCAATTCGTAAACCTACGCCGCCACATGAGCGTTCGGCCGCAATGGCTGAGATGCTTGCGAGTGTTGGTCAGGCAGGCAAGTTCAAGAACGGGTCTATTGTCGAAGGCACCGTGAGCGCCGTCAAAGACGACGATGTTTTCATCGACATTGGTTATAAGTCCGAGGGGGTTGTTCCCTTGAGTGAATTCGGCGAGGGAGCCGAGGTGAAAGTTGGTGACAAGGTCACCGTGATGGTGGTCCAGCTCGAGAACGAGAAGACCGGCATGGTAGAACTTTCGAAGCGCAAAGCGGACGACAAGATTCGCTGGGAGAAGATTCAGGCGCGTTACACTGAGGGTGCGGTCGTTACGGGCACGATTAAGTCGGCAGTTCGCGGCGGTTTGCTTGTTCAGATTGACGATGTGGAGGCGTTTTTGCCTGGGTCGCAAGTTGATGTGGCGCCAGTGAAGGAGCTGGAGCCCTATGTTGGGCAGACGCACGAGTTCAAGGTGATTAAGATTTCGAACGAGCGTCGGAATTTGATTGTGTCGCGTCGTGAGCTGATTGAGGGCACGATGGCGGAGCGCAAGATGGAGTTGTTGAACTCGCTTCAGAAGGGTGAGATTCGCAAGGGTCATGTGAAGAACATTACGGACTTTGGTGCGTTCGTTGATTTGGACGGGCTGGATGGCTTGTTGCACATTACGGACATGAGCTGGGGTCGCATTAAGAATCCGAACGAGATTTTGAAGGTTGGTCAAGAGATCGACGTGATGGTCTTGGACGTGGACAAGGATAAGGAGCGTGTTTCGCTTGGTTTGAAGCAGACGACGCCGAATCCGTGGGATGCGATTTTGGAGCAGTTCCCAGTTGGGTCGCGTGTTGAGGGCAAGGTTGTCAACTTGGCGCCGTATGGTGCGTTTGTTGAGATTGCGCCTGGCATTGAAGGGCTTGTTCACATTAGTGAGTTTAGCTGGACGAAGCGGGTGGCGCGTGCGAGCGACATGTTGAGTGTTGGCGACACGGTGCAGGTTGTGGTGTTGTCGGTTGATGTTGAGAACCAGAAGATTGCGTTGGGCGTTCGTCAGACGCAGGAGAATCCGTGGGACACTGTTCAGGAGCGTTTCCCGGTTGGTTCGAAGATCAAGGGCAAGGTGCGCAACTTCACGGCGTACGGTGCGTTTGTTGAGCTTGAAGAGGGCATTGATGGTATGATTCACGTCAGCGACATGAGCTGGACGCGTAAGATTAACCATCCGTCGGAATGTTTGCAGAAGGGCGAAGAAGTCGAGGCGGTTGTTCTTGATGTGAACGCGAAGGATCAGCGCATTTCGTTGGGCTTGAAGCAGGCGACACAGGATCCGTGGACGGAGATTCAGACGAAGTATCCGGTCGGGATGGTTGTGAAGGGCAAGGTTTCGAAGATTGCCTCGTTTGGTGCGTTCATTGAGCTTGAGGACGGAGTGGACGGGCTTGTTCACATTTCGCAGATTAGCGATGACCGTGTTGAGAAGGTGAAGGATGCGCTTGAGGTTGGTCAGGAAGTTGAAGCGCGAGTGGTGAAGGTGGACCGCGGCGAGCGCCGTATTGGTTTGTCGATCCGTGCGATGACGATGACTGACGATGAGATCAAGGCGCTTGAGGCGGAAGCCGCGGGCGAGACGGTGGCGCCGGTGTCGGCGAAGAGTGCGGGCAGTGAGAACTTGGGCGGGCTTTCCGCCGCGTTTGACAATGCCTTCGCGAACGTTGAATGGCAGCCTGGTAACTAAGGAACTTCAGACGAAAGGAACAAGAAAATGTCCAGAGTTTGTGATATTTGTGGCAAGGGTCCTTCGGTCGGCAACGTGGTCGTCCGGAAGGGTTCGCCGAAGTACAAGGGCGGCATTGGTCTCCACACGACGGGGATTACGAAGCGCCGTTTTTTGCCGAACCTCCAGAGCGTGCGCGCGACGGATGGCAAGGGTAACGTTAAGCGTATGACGGTCTGTGCGCGTTGCATCAAGGCCGGCAAGGTTACGAAGGTCTAATTCAACAAAAGTTTACAACAAAAGGAGTCAATAAAATGGCAATCAAGGTTGGTATTAATGGTTTCGGCCGTATCGGGCGGATGGTTTTCCGCGCGGCGGTTGAAAACTTCGCGTCTGACATCGAAGTCGTTGGCATCAACGATCTTCTCGATCCAGATTATCTCGCGTACATGCTGAAGTTCGATTCCGTTCACGGAACGTTCCAGCACGACATCAAGGTTGAGGGTTCGACCATGATCGTTGATGGCAAGAAGATCCGTCTCACGGCTGAGAAGGATCCGACGCAGCTCAAGTGGAATGAAGTCGGCGCGGAAATCGTCGTTGAATCCACGGGTCTCTTCCTGACGGATGAGAAGGCGCGTCAGCACATCACGGCTGGTGCGAAGAAGGTGATCATGAGCGCGCCGTCGAAGGATGCGACGCCGATGTTCGTGTATGGTGTGAACCACACGACGTACGCGGGCCAGGACATCATTTCGAACGCGTCGTGCACGACGAACTGCTTGGCGCCGATTTCGAAGGTGCTCAACGACAAGTTCGGCATCAAGCGCGGTTTGATGACCACGATTCACGCGGCGACGGCGACCCAGAAGACGGTCGATGGTCCTTCGAAGAAGGATTGGCGCGGCGGTCGTGGCATCCTCGAGAACATGATCCCGTCGTCGACGGGCGCGGCGAAGGCCGTTGGCAAGGTTCTCCCGGCGTTGAACGGCAAGCTCACGGGCATGTCCGTGCGCGTTCCGACCTCGGACGTTTCGTTCGTCGATTTGACGGCGGAGCTCGAGAAGCCGGCGTCGTATGAGGAAATCTGCGCGGCGATGAAGGAAGCCAGCGAGAAGTGCGTGTGCGAAGGCGGCCTCGCGGGCGTCCTCGGTTACACGGATGAAGCGGTTGTTTCGACCGACTTCCGCAACTGCCCGAAGACCTCGATTTTCGACGTCAAGGCTGGCATTCAGCTTGACCCGACGTTCGTCAAGGTTTGCGCGTGGTACGATAACGAATGGGGCTACTCGAACAAGGTTCTCGAGATGGCTCGCGTCATCGCGAAGTAACTCGCAAGCGCGGCAGATTTGTCGCGACAAGGAGCCTGGGCGTTTTGCCTGGGCTTTCTTTTGCTTTTATGGGGCTGTGTCGCGGCAGATTTTGGGCATATTTTAGGTGGAATGTTGAGATATGCATTTTTTAGAAGATACCCTCTAGACTTTTGGGCTCAGATATGGTATAATATACCATAATTTTCCTCAACAAGGATTATAAGAACATGTCAAAAGAATCAGTAGCACGTAATAACATGTGGAAGTGGTTGGCGCTTGCCATCATTGCCGCGTTGTCGTTTTATATTTGCAATCCGCCGGCGGAGAAGTTCCGGTTTGGTTTGGATTTGAAAGGTGGCACGTCCTTCACGCTGGGCGTTGATACGGAGAAGCTTGCGGAGACGATTATCGCGGCGAATCCGGGTTTGACGAACACGCCTGGCGCGGTGGAGGCGAAGATTCAGGATACGTTGAAGGGGTGCGATGAGCGCATCATTCAGGTGATTCGTCGTCGTGTGGACGCGATGGGGACGAACGAGCCTGTGATTCAGGGTATGAAGGATCACCGCTTGCTGGTGCAGTTGCCGGGCGTGGATGAAGAGGTGCGCAAGGCGGCGAAGGCGTCGTTGCAGAGCGCGGCATTTTTGGAATTTCGTTTGACGCATCCGAAGAATGATCAGTTGACGGCGAAGTTGCTGTCGCGTGATGTTGCGCCGGAAGGGTATGTGAAGTCTGGCAATGGGTATGCGCGTGCGGAGAACTGGGCGACGGTTTCGAAGCAGGCTGGTTATGCGGCGCGGCTCGCGGCGTGGGAAACGCCGGATGCACGTTATCGTTTCATGCTTGAGGATAATGGCGATGGGACGTATGCGCCGAACTTTGTGTCGCGGACGGTGGAGTTGACGGGCGAGGCGCTTGTTTCTGCCGCGGTAGAGCGTGATCCGACGTCGGGTCAGCTTTCGATTGGGTTCAAGCTCAATGCGGAAGGTGGTCGTAAGTTCTCGGCGTTGACGCGGAACTATAAGGCAGGCGGGCCGAAGAACCCGACGGGCCGTGGGCGTCAGCTTGCAATTATTCTCGATGACGCGTTGATTTCGGCACCGGTGATTCAGTCGGAGATTGGGTCGAGCGGGCAGATTACGGGTCACTTTGATGCGAAGAGCGCGCAGAAGCTTGCGGCAGAATTGAACGCGGGTGCGTTACCGGCGCCGCTCAAGATTTTGGCGGAGTCGAGCGTGTCGCCGACGGTGGGCGTGGATGCGAAGCAGGACGGCATGATTGCCGCGGCGCTTGGTTTTGCGTTGGTGGCGTTGTTTATGTTCTACTACTATTGGTGGTCGGGACTTGTCGCGGATATTGCGCTCTTCCTCGACATTGCGTTGTTGCCGACGGCTTTGGTGTTTGTGGCGAATATGCTGGGTATTTTCGCGCACGATCCTTCGATGGGTGGTGGCGGTTCGATGCAGCTGCCGGTGTTGACGATGCCGGGCATTGCGGGCTTGGTGTTGTCCTTGGGTATGGCGGTTGACGCGAACGTGTTGATTTTCGAGCGTATTCGTGAAGAGTTCCGAGAAGGGAAGAATGCGGGCGAGGCGATTAAGCTTGGTTATGGGCGCGCGTTCACGGCGATTTTCGACTCGAACTTGACGACGATTATCACGGGTGTGATTCTGTTCATTGTGGGTACGGGCCCGGTGCGTGGCTTTGCGATTACGCTGACGGCGGGCGTTGTGATTTCAATGTTCACGGCGGTTGTTGTGACGCGCATTATCCTTGACCAGGTGGTGGATCCGAATCGGACGAAGCCGTTCAAGATGGTGCAGTTCTTCAAGAAGCCGCACTTTGACTTCCTCAAGATTTCGAGGTATACAATCAGCATTTCCGCGGCACTTGTTGTGATTACGATGGCGATTTTCTTCATTCGCGCGTTCACGAATAAGGCGTCGGTGTTGGCGGTGGATTTGACGGGTGGTACGTCGATTGTGTATAACTTCAAGCAGGAAGCGAAGCCGGAAGTCGCGGACATTCGTGCGGCGCTCAATGACTTCGATAACGCGACGGTGATCCAATATCAGGAAGGCGTGGGTTCGACAACGCTCCTCGTGAAGACGGGCGAGACGGCGGAGACGAAGAAAGGTGCCGCGCTTGAACATAAGGACGTTGGCGCGCATGTCACGAAGCTCCTTCAGGCGAAGTTCCCAGATGCTGATTTCGTCGCCGCGTCGGTGGATGAAGTCGGTTCGATGGTGGGCGCGGACTTGAAGAAGTCGGGCACGCTCGCGACGATCTTCTCGCTGATTGCGATTTTGATTTACATTGGGTTCCGCTTCCAGTTCGGCTTTGGCTTTGGTGCGATTGTGGCGTTGGCGCACGATGCGCTGATTGCGCTAGGCATCTTCTCTCTGTGCGGGCGTCAGGTTTCGCTGATTGTGGTGACGGCTTTGTTGACGATTATCGGTTATTCGGTGAACGACACGGTCGTCGTGTTTGACCGTATTCGTGAGCGCTTGCGTTATGACAAGCGTTCGACGTTCAAGGACCTTTGCAACGAGGCGATTAATTCGTGCTTGTCGCGTACGGTGATTACGTCGGTGACGACGCTGTTTGCGGTGCTTGCGTTGTTTGCATTTGGCGATGGTTCGATTTTCGACTTTGCGTTCGTGATGCTGATTGGTATCGCCGCGGGTACGTATTCGTCGATTTTCATTGCGACGCCGATTATGATGTGGTGGTACCGCGGCAAGCGGCCGTCGTTTGATGGCGAAGGCGAAAACGACAAGCATTAAGTCGCGAGATAAAAGAGAAGGAATCGCCCCGCTTGGGACGATTCTTTCTTTTTGCAAGAAGGAGATTTATGGCAGAAGAAGTCAAAGAGAAATTGCTGGAAGTCGAAGAAGTTCGCCAGCGGATTGAGGACCTGAAGAAGCGCGTGGATGAGATGGGCACGTACATCAAGATTGATGCGCGGCGCGAGAAGTTGGCGGGGCTTGAGGCACAGCAAGCAGGCGCGGACTTTTGGAACAATCAGGCCAAGGCGCGCGATGTGATTGCCGCGACGAATGCGGAGAGGGCGTATGTGGTGCCGTATGATTCGCTGTTGAAGTCGGTCGAGGATGCGGGCGTGATGCTGGAGCTGGCGGAGATGGAGGAAGGCCCCGCGCAACAGGTGGCACTCAAGGACACGCTTGGGGAATGCGCGAAGGCGGATGAGTACTTTTCAAAGCTCCGGATGCAATCGCTTCTCGGCGGCAAGTTTGATGCGTGCAATGTGTTTGTGAAGTTGCATGCGGGGCAAGGCGGCACGGAAGCGTGCGATTGGGTTTCAATGCTCTATCGCATGTACAAGCGCTATGCGGAAGACCAAGGTTGGAAGGTGGAAGAATACGACTGCCAGCCGGGCGAAGAAGCAGGACTCAAGGACGTCTACTTCCGCGTCGAGGGAAGCTATGCGTTTGGCCTCTTGAAGGCGGAGCGCGGCATTCATCGCTTGGTGCGTATCTCGCCGTTTGATGCGAATAAACGCCGCCAGACGAGCTTTGCCTCGATGGAAACGGTCGCGGAAATCAATGACGATATCGAAGTCGAAATCAAGGATGAAGACCTTCGCATTGATACGTATCGTTCGGGCGGCGCGGGTGGCCAGCACGTCAATAAAACGGACTCTGCCGTGCGCTTGACGCACTTGCCGACGGGCATCGTCGTCGCCTGCCAAAAGGAACGTTCGCAGCACATGAACAAAGAAAAGGCGATGAACATGTTGCGCGCGCAATTGTACGAATATTACGAAGACCAGAAGAAGGCGGAGATGGATCGCTTCTATGGCGCGAAGTCGGAAAATGGCTGGGGCAGCCAGATTCGGAGCTATGTGTTTTGTCCGTACACGATGGTGAAGGACTTGCGCACCAACTACGAAACGAGCGATGTGAATGGCGTGATGGATGGCCACATTCAACCATTTATCGAGGCGTGGCTCCAAATGAAGGCCGCCGCGACGCCTACCAAGTAAACACAACCGAGAAGGGAACGCAACGCCATGCCGTGGGAAAATGGAGTCAACTGGGAGCCAATCGATCCCGATAAGCGTGGTCAGCACGACACCTTTTCCGCGGCAGTTTCCGCGGCACTTTCCAACCTGACGAAGACAAGCGAAGATGATTTTCTTCAGACGGTCGTGGATGAATGGCCGCGCCTCTTTCCCACGATTCCCGCCAAGCCCGGTCGCTTTTCTAACGGCATCCTCTTTCTTTATGTGCATTCGGCGACGCAAGTCTTTTCGTTTCGTTCGCGCTTGCCGTTCATTCGCCGCAACCTCCTAGCCCTCCCTGGCGCACCCAAGAAATTGACCCTACGCCTCGAAGCTCATGTCGAGACGCCATGACACTCCTTGCGTCCATACCATTCCTCCTCGCGGCAACTTTTACGCGCCCATTGGAACGCGTGACAACGATGGACCCCGCCTTCTCGCAAGCCGTCTACGAATCGCGCGCCATTCAACTGGTCTATGAAACGGTCCTCACGGTGGACTACGATGCGCGCCCCTATCGCCTCGCGCCTGGCGCATGCGATTTGCCCCTTATTTCTGCCGATGGCCTCACCTACGCCTTTCACCTTCGTTCGACCGACTTGACCGCGGCAGATATGGTGCGCTCGCTTGAACGCCTGCGTGACCCCGCGCTCGTCTCGCCCAATGGCTGGATGCTCAAATCTGTCGCGACCATCACCACGGCCAATCCCCGCACGGTCGTCATCCAACTCAAATCGCGTTGCCACTTCTTCCCCTGGCTGATGGCCATGTCGCCCGCCTCCATCCTCAAGCCCGATGGCACCGGCACGGGCCCTTACGCCCTCACGTCCTGGCGCAAGAATCATGAGATGGTCTTTACCCTTCGCGACAAGTTCCGCGGCACACCACAATTTGAGAATGGCTTCGACACCATTCGCTTCCTCGTCATCGACGATGCCTCCACGCGTTGGCTGATGTTCCTCAAAGGCGAAGTCGATTTTCTCGCCGAAGTTTCGCGTGACAATTGGGACGCGATTATCCAGAGCGATGGCACGCTTTGCGAGGCGCTGACGGCGCAAGGAATTCGCCTTTATTCAAGCCCGACGATGGAAACGATGTACATGGGCATCAACATGAAAGACCCCATCCTCGGCCCCAACAAGAAATTGCGCCAGGCCTTGAACGCGGCCTTCAACTTCCCCGAATGGCAACGCTTTTATTCCTCGCGCATCATCGCCTCAACAGGCCCCGTGCCACCCGGCGTCGACGGCTACCTCGCCACGCCCTTCCCCTACGCGTTTGACCTCGCCAAAGCGCGCCAACTCATCGCCGAAGCCGGCTACCCCAATGGCATCGACCCCGCCACCGGCCGCCGCCTCGTCCTCAACCTCGCCATCGGCCGCGCCTCGCAAGATACACGCGAAGCCGGCGAACTCATCGCCTCCTTCTACGATAAAATTGGCGTCAAACTTGAACTCTCTTTCTATACCTGGAACGCCTTCTTGAAAGCGGTCGATGAAGGCCGCGTGCAAATGTATAACATGGGCTGGGTCGGCGATTATCCAGACGCGGAAAACTTCCTCCAACTCTTCTATTCGAAGAACATCAGCCCCGGCCCGAATCATTCCAACTACATCAATCCCGCATACGACAAAGAGTACGATGCCGCCATGGCCGCCGAAACTGCCGCGGAGCGCAATGCCCATTGGGCACGCTGCCAAGAAATCATCCGCGAAGATTGCCCCTGGGTCTTTACACATGTCAACCTCGCAAACTCGCTCGCCCGTAAACGCGTCGGCAACTACAAACCGAGCGCCTTTTCTTACGGCCACGAACGCTACTTGAAGGTCATCGGAGACGACAAATGAATACACTCTACATTGAACGCTCAACTGGCGACAGCCGCAATGGAACTTGGGTCCGCAAACTCGACCTCTCAACGCGCCCGGATCGCATCATCGTCGGCACAGGCCCCGGCTCTTTCGCCGGCATTCGCTCCGCACTCGCCTTCGCACAAGGCTACGCCATCGGCGCACAGAATTGTGAAGTCCTGGGACTCCCCAGCGCCTGCGCCCTCGCAGAAAAAGACCACAACATCGCCGTCGTTGGCGATGCACGCCGCGGCAAATTTTGGATTGCACTCTTCGCAGGGTTCAATCTCGTGAAGGACATTTTCCAGGTGGACGGAGCGGAAAATCTGCCGCGCTCAATTCCAGACGATTATCAAATCGTGACACCGGATGCGGAACGCATTGATGACCTCCTCCGCGGCACTTTTGGTGAGCGTTATTTAGGAGGACGACTTCCGACTGTGGAGGGGCTTAGAAGATTTGTGACCGCGAATCCGAGCATTCTCAAACCCGAACCTTTACCCATCTATCTAAACCCAGCCGTCCGAGACTAACCCTCTCCTCCTCTCTTCCCCCGCGTATCAAAAATATTCAATTGTCAAAGATCAATGCTGTAACCAGCTTCTAATCCACTTTTCATGAAAAGTGGATTGCCCTCATTCCTACACGGTCAACCCCAGCCCTCAATAACCCAGGCCTGCCCATCGCGAAGCAAGCGAACGCGTTAGCCGAAGCTTTTTGTTAGGCTCGGAGTTAATTCTTCCCCGCATCCTTCGCCGCGTCATTCTTCCGCTTGCCACGCGCCCTCGCACGCCGCACCCACGCAAGCCACACTTGCACTTGCTTGCATTCTTCCTCCGTCGGCTCGGCGTGGTCATTGCGCCACTTGGCTTCCTCCAGCTCGTCCGGAT
>CAVGIZ010000027.1:0-16600 GCA_963629255.1 Anaerovoracaceae bacterium | reverse complement strand
CGGCGAAATATGATTCGGCCGTGGCGACTTCGTTGCTGGACCTTGCCATATTGCACAAGAATGTCAACCGACTTTCAGATACGGAGTGCGAATATGGCGAGGCGTTGAAGATTCGTCGTAGGCTTGCAAAGGACAACCCTGCGAAGTTTGAATCTACGGTGGCATCGATACAGCATAGCATCGGCATGTTCAAGCGTGACATTGGGAAATCCGACGAATCGGAGTTGGCGTTTGCCGAGGCGGTGGGAATCTATCGCAAACTGGCGAATGAGAATCACGACAAGTTCGATTCGTCGCTTGCGAATACGCTTGTCGAGTACGCGCAGTTGCATCGCGATACGGATAAGATGGAACAGGCGGATTCTGAATATGCCGAATCTCTTGCCTTGCGTCGAAAACTTGCGGAGAGTAATCCAGACAAGTTTATCGGACCCGTGTCCGAAACGCTTAACGGCATGGCGACCTTGCATGCGATGCAGGACAGGCTTGAGGTGGCCGCGGCGGAGTTTGCCGAAGCGCTTCAGATCCGCGAAAAGCTCGCTGCAGAACACCCCGAGAAGTTCAATGAAAAACTTGCCGAGACCCTGCACGAGCAGGCGAAGCTGTTGATCAAGCAGGGGCGCTCTTCAGAGGCCAAGGCGAACTTGGAACGTGCAAGCGAGATGCGCAAAGCGCTGGTTGCCATCAACGCCGCGAAGTTCTCTGACGATCTTATTGAGACGACTGCGCTTTTGGAAACTCTGACTGGCAAATAGAAGTCGAGAAAGACGCGAAGAATGTTCGGAGGAAGGATTGTCGGCATGCTTGAGGTAGGAGCAGTTATCTTCGGCTTTCATGTCGATTCCGTGATGCTGGTCCCGGATGTCGGGGGCGGATGTGGCGGATGACGTACGAGAAGAACGGCGCGGAGCTCGTGTGGCTGGAGCGCAAGGCGAGGTGAAGACGTTCGCGATTGCGTTCAAGACGCTGCTGGAGGACGACACGGGCGTCGCCCACATCCTCGAGCATTCGGTGCTCTCGGGCTCGGAGAAGTATGCCGTGAAGAGTCCGTTCGACGAAATGCGCAAGAGTTCCCTGCGCGTGTTCATGAACGCGATGACGGCGCGGGACAAGACGTCTTATCCGTTCTGCACGCGCAATGACCAGGACTTTCTGAATCTCGTCGACGTCTATCTCGACGCCGTCTTCCATCCGAACGTGGTGCAGGATCCTATGGCCTTTCTGCAAGAGGGCTGGCATTACGACATCGACGAGAAGACAGGCGCGCTTTCATATAACGGCGTCGTCTACAACGAGATGAAGGGATGGTCGCTAGAGTCTTGAGCAGTTATGGAGATTTTGTCGAGGGGAAAATAAACGATTTGCCGCGAGCTGAGTTGCTGTACAAGGAGGCTCTTGAGATACGAAGGAGACAATCTGCTCTGACTTCGGGTAAAGTCATATTTGGAGTTGATGCTTCATTGTATGATCTTGCGTGGCTCTGCAAGAGGCAGAAACGATATGATGAGGCAGAGCAGTATGGTCTTGAGGCAGTGGAGATACGCCGACGACTGTTCGTGCAAAATCCGATGAAATATCAAACGAGCTTGCAAAGAGCGCTGGAACTTTTGAAACTTATTTACGAAGCTATGAAGCGTCCTGAATTGGCTGACAAGATGGATTCAGAGATAAAGTCTCTCTTAGGGTTGAGTGTAGAGGTCGATTGATGCTTTGTGGCGCGGCGGATTTTGGGGAGGGAATTTGACAGAGGAGGGGGAATATGGTATACTATACTTTGTTTTAGGCGAGATAAGAGAGGGAATAGGCTTGAGGGACCGCGGCAGAAGTGCCGAGGGGGGCTTGTTTTACTAGGGGGCGCGGCAGTTTTCCAGGGGAGAAAATGGTCGGGGGAGGGGGTTTCTTTGGGTGGGCGAAGGGGTTTTTATGGGTGCGAAAGGGTGTCTCTTGGAAAAAACCACGCGTGGTTTTCAAAAAAGTCACGCGTGGTTTTAAGAATTTCCACGCGTGGTTTTTCAAAAAGTCACGCGTGGTTTTATCCAAGACAAGCCTGGAACGTACCAAAGAAAGGCTGGGATCGAACCATCTTTACTGGGGGAGGCGACCAATTTCAAGCAGGCATTTAGCTGAAAGGAGACTGCAATTGGTAAAAAACCAGAAGAGAGTGCAGAAGGATTGACCGCGGCAGATTTGGTGGGAGGCTGTGACCACATTTTATAAAATGTGGTCAAGGGGAGTGACCCAGCTTTTATGAAAAGTGGATGGGGTGGGTGTGATGAAAATTTGCCGCGGGGTGGTGGGATTTTTGGGGGTGGTAATTTGCGCGGGAATATGGTATAATGTGTGGCATGAATGTTTTGATAACTGGAGCAAGTTCGGGGATTGGCGCGGCGCTGGCGGAAGAAAGTGCCGCGCGGGGCGACCTTTTGTTTTTGTGTGGGCGCAATCAAGAGCGTCTTTTGGAGGTTGCCCAGAAGTGCCGCGGACGGGGCGCGGCGAATGTGTATACGCGCGTTGTAGATGTGACGGATGAGGTTGCGGTGAGGAGATGGATTGAGGATTGTGAATTGATTGCGCCGGTGAATCGGGTGTTTGCAAATGCGGGGGTTTCGACGGGTGAAGAGACGAGTGCGAATGTGAGGCGGACGTTTGCGACAAATGTCGGGGGCGTCGTGAATGTGGTGTTGCCGATGATTGAGATTTTTCGGAAGCGGAAGGCGGGGTTGGGGCCGCGGCAGATTTTGATTACGGCGTCGATTGCGGGGTATGGTCCATTGAAGGCGTGTCCATCGTATTCGGCGACGAAGGCGTGTGTGAAGACGTGGGGCTTGGCGTTGAGGGGGGCACTGGCGGGTGAGGGGATTCAGGTGAGTGTGATTTGTCCGGGGTTTGTGAGGTCGAGGATTACGGATGAGAATACGTGTCCGATGCCGTTTTTTATGGAGGCGGATAAGGCGGCGAAGGTGATTTTGGCGAGGGCAGAGAGGAATGTGGGCTTGATTGCGTTTCCGTGGGTGATGAGGGTTGGCGCATGGTGGCTGGGGCATTTGCCGTTTCGGATGAATGAGTGGATAAATCGGTTGTTGCCGAAGAAGGTGATTTGAAAAAAGATAGAATTCGTGCTGGCAATTTGGGCGGAAATATGGTATAATAGGCGACTGTTTGCACGAGGTGTGCAAAGACAAGATTGAGACAAATGAAGAAGATGATTATTGCCGCGGTGGCGGGGCTCATGTTGAGTGCTGGATGGGCGCTCAACGCGGATATGTATGCCCCTGAGGCAATGGATGCGGTGAGGCCTGGCGGGGTGGAGGGGAGTCCGTTTTGGAATAAGTATTCGCGTGGGTTTATTTATGCGCCGGCGTTTGATTTTTCATGTTCGTTCACGACTGGGACGATGGTGAAGTGTCGGTTCACGGTATTGGATTCGAAGGGGAAGATTTTGACGTTTGATGCGGCAAGTCCGAAGGCGACGTTGGAGAGGGTGTGGGGGCAGGTTGCGCCTGGCGAGACGTGGGTTTATGTGTCGACGGTGGACAAGGATGGGGAAGTTTGTTATACGCCGGATTGGCCGCGGGAGAAGTTTTCGCGGCGTTTTTGGAAGAAGGCGGCGTTTCAGCCTGGGGCGTATGGGGCTGCGCCGCGGTCGTATGCGGAGGCGATTCGTTTGTGTGGGGATGAGATATTCAACTTTCCGACGGTGCAATCGTTTTTGAAGAGTGGGAAGCCAGATTTTGCGTATCAATACAATTGTTATCCGTCGAAGATTTATGGGGCGATTGTGCGGATTATGTTGGAGTATGCGAAGGTGCGGCCTGAGAAGGCGGTTGTGGCGATGAAGGCGGCGAAGAGCGCGGCGGATTATTTGATTGCGACGTCGTTCAAGGAAGGGACGGCGCTGGAGTATTTTCCGTTGACGTATGGGGATGAGCGTTGGGCGGGGGCGAGTCGATTTGGGCAGGTGATGATGTGTTATCCGTGTGATGTTGGGATGGGGTATTTGGATTTGTATGAGGCGACGAAGGAGTTGAAGTATTTTGACGCGGCGGTGAAGATTGGTAAGACGTATTTGAAGTTGCAGGAGGCGGATGGGACGTGGAGTGTGTTGATGCGTGGGGAGGATGGGAAGCGGATGGGGACGGGGCGGTTGCAGCCGATTCGTGTGGTGATGTTTTTGGAGCGGCTTTCGAAGGTGTGTGGGGATGGGAAGTTTCGTGCGGCGGGGGATCGTGCGTTTCGGTGGGTTGAGGAGCATGTGATCAAGGATTGGTGTTTTGAGGGGCAGTTTGAGGATGTGGGGATGTGTGAGAAGTATGAGAATGCGTCGGAGCATATGGCGGTGGACGCGGCACTTTATGCTTTGGGGCGTTTTCCGGGGGACAAGAAGTGGGTGCAATTTGCGCGAGATGTGACGCGGTATTCGGAGGATCAGTTTGTGTTTTGGGAGAAGCCCGCGGCAGAAAATGGGCATGGGATCAATACGCCGTATGGGGTGGCGGGGGATCAGCAGTGTCGGTATGATGATTGGTTTTATCCGTGCGTGTTGGAGCAGTATGCGTATTATGTGCCGATTGATTCTGCGAACGCGAAGATGATTCAGATGTATTTGGCGATGTATCGGGTGGAGAAGGATCCGCTAGATTTGGCGAAGGCGAGGGCGCTGGCGGATGCGCTGGTGAGGATTCAGGATCCGAACAATGGGTATATTCCGACGGAGTATGCGAAGGTGGCGTATCGTCATAATCCGCAAGGCGGGTGGCTGAATTGCACGTGCTTATCGTTGAAGGCGCTTCTGGAGCTGGATGAGATAGAGAAGAAGGAAGTTGCCGCGAAATAAATTTTATTGTTGAAAATAGAACAGTCATAAAATAGAAAGAAGAGAAGTCAAGTATGAATAAGTTAGTATGTGCCGCGCTTGCCGGGATTGTGGTTGCTGGATGCGCGCCTGAGAAGAAGGAAGAGGTCGCAAAGCCGACGCCGCCAGCGGTGCCAATGAAGACGGTGAAGGTGATCAACTTTGATCCGGATACCGCGAAGCCGATTCGGGACATTTCGAAGTCGACGGCGTCGCCGATTGTTGGGTATGCGGGGAGTTGTTTTGGGAAGGCGTATTTTGAAGGTAAGGAGAATCGTGAGCGGACGGCGCGTGTGTGGAGAGCGGCTGGTGCGCGTTTTGTGCGGCAGTGGGGTGCGCTTTCGCAATGGCAGTTGGGCGCGGGGGCTGAGCTGACGGGCAAGGTTGGGGATGAGAAGAATCCGCGGCGGATTGCGAATCCAGATGTGGCCACGGATATGAAGAATGTCTTTTCCTTTTATAAGGAATATGGCATCAAGGTGATGTTGACGCTCGAGAATTATTCGGTCTATACGAATTTGCAGACGTATGCGCAGTCGGGGGACACGAAGGACGTCACGAAGGTGATGTGCGACTATGTGCAGTGGATTAAGGACAATGGGTTCTGCGATGTTGTGGCGGGGTTGGAGTTGGGGAACGAGCCATATTGGATGGGCGCGAATTTGGAGAAGGATCCGAACTCGCCGGAGAACTATGCGAAGAAGTGGATTCCGATTGTAGAAGGGATTAAGAAGATTTGGCCGAAGGCGCCGATTGGGATGACGATTGCGGAATATTTTGAGAGTGATCCGGATATTGCCGCGGTGCGGAATCGTGCGTTGTCGACGGGCAAGTTGGTGTCGAATGGGTATTTCTCGGCGAATGGATTGAACCAGTGGTCGGGGCGGTACATTTTGGCGATGAAGCCGGTGCTCGATAAGATTGACCATGTGATTTATCACTCGTATGGTGCGGAGACGCCGTACAGCGCGAGCTATGATGGGATGATTCGGTATCGTCGTTTCACGGAGGCGTTTCCGGAGTTGAAGGGTAAGAAGTTTTGGATTACGGAATGGCGTGACCGGTCGGATGAGGACAATTGGTCGCACCAGCGTTTTCGTGAGACGTTGACGAAGACGGGTTACATGATGATGATGGTGGCGCAGGCGGATGTGGATGCGCTGAACTTGCATGAGTTTTCGTCGTTGTCGGGCGGGATTTACCAGGCGATGCCGGGAGGGCTTCGGAATGGGCGTTGGACGGATGGGGCGTGGCGCGTGCAGTGGGATGGACATTGCAATTGGCGTGCGAACTTCAATGATGTGGGCGCGGCAGATTTGGAAGTTGGGAGCATGGGTCCGGCGATGCGGTTGCTGGCGGAGTCGTTCCGTCATGAGCCACTTGTGATGGACTTTGGTAGCGAGAAGTATGGCGCGTATTCGCAAGGGCAGTCGAATGCGGTTTGGGCATGTTCGGATTATTACAATGATGTGTTTCATCGTTTCCGTCAGGAGTTGCGCAAGGGCAAGGCGTGGAATGAGATCAAGCCGGCGGGTGAGGATTGCGAGTACATCCTTACGATGAATCAGAGCAAGCGCTACCTCACGTTCCTCGCGGTCAACTATAAGCCGACGGAGACGGAGTTCGTGTTGAAGCTTCCGTTGCAGTGGAGAATTTTGCCGCAGGATTATCGGATTTATTCGTGTCCTGAACAGTACTTGGATGTGAGCGAGATTCCGGGCGAGCCGCGCTATACGAAGTGCTCGGCGTATCAGACGTTTTTGCCGACGTCGATGTATTTGGGCAATCGTGTGATTGCGGGGCCGACGGTGTTGAAGATTCCGGCGAACTCGGTGACGGCGATTCATATTCCGATTGAGAAGCGCAACTTGCATTGGACGGCGCAAGACATGCTGGATGAAGCGGTGCTTTTGAATAAGCAGGGCGGCGTGCAGTTCTGCGTTTATAAGGATGGTAAGGAACTGATTAATGTGTGCGGCGGCACGCTGACGACGAACAAGAATGCGAAGGCTGTTCAGAAGGATACGCTCTTTGCAATCTTCTCGACGGAGAAGCCGCTTCTTTCGACGGCGGTGCATCGTGCGGTTGAGCAAGGGAAGATGGCGTATTCGGACCCGATTTGCAAGTATTGGCCAGAGTTCACGGGCAAGGGCAAGGAGAAGTTGACGCTCGGTGAGATGCTGGGGTATCGTTCGGGCATGCCGGGTGGGCGGCCGAAGTCGTTCACGAACAATGTGCAGCTTGCGGATTGGAAGGCGACGGTCGCGGCGGCCGCGGCAGATGATCCCGAATTGACGCCAGGCACCAAGCAGCGCTATATGCCGATTTCGTATGCGTGGATGCTGGGGCATCCGTTGGAAGTCGCGATGGGCAAGCCGCTCAAGCAAGTCTTGGATGAACAGGTTTTGATTCCGGCGGGCATTACGAATGACTTCTATTTCGCGAATGGTCCGGAAGTGGATGAGCGGATTGCGACGTTCTATCGGAGTAGTTTCTGCGAAGAGATGAATGAGGAGTGGGCGCGGAGAGCGTGCATTCCGAGTGCGTATGCGGTGGCGTCGGCGCAGGGGCTTGCGCGGTTCTATAATCGCTTGTGCGGATTTGATGGCAAGGCACCGCTCATCAAGAAGGAGACGCTTGATAACGCGCTCAAGCCGAGCCGCCATGAGAGCGATCCGTTGCCGAGCGCCGAGTCCATGAAGAAGGATTGGTACATGATTTTTGGCATGGGCTACGGGCTTTGGGGTGATGCTGACCGTATGGACCGCGTGTTTGGGCATGGCGGCGCGGGCGGTTCGGAAGCGCTCGTCGATCGTGACCAGAAGCTTGTTGTCGCTTTCACCTGCAACTTTGAAGATCCCTATACCTACGAGAAGCTCCGTAAGGACCTTTACGAATTGGTGGGGCTCCGGTGGCGTTATTGGACGAAGCCGGCGGACATTCAGGCCATCCAAATGAAGACGGCCGATTGTTCATTGCAGTGAGATTTCCGATGAGGTGAAGGGCCTTCTTTTGGGTTAATTGCGGGGTCTGGAACTTCAAAGGATTGGACGCGTCACTTTTGTGGCGCGCCCTTTTTTTTAATGCGAGAGAGGGTAATGTGTCGGTTTGCGCGGCAGATTTACTCCGCGTCAACTAATACAAAAGCCGTAATCAGTCGTTCAAAATTTACCAAAGTTTTCTGAACTCGTCTTGGCATGTCAGCCAAATAGTCTGGTTGAAATCTGTCCACGACAGCTTCGAGCGTTGCGCAATGTGGACGGATTTTCTGCCGCGGGGGAGGAGCGTGGTTAAAAAAGGGGGGTTTCGGGGGTACGAAAAGGGGGTTTTCGGGGGGTGAAAAACCCCCTTTTTTGGGGGTCGAAAAGGGGGTTTTTTAAGAGGGCGTATTTTGAGCCGTGTAAAACGTGGAAAGGGGGATGAAAATGTTGGGGAGGGGGTGGAAAGTTTTTTCAAGTTTTTTCACTTTTTTGAGACAACTCGATTTTGCGGGTAATATATATAGTGTAGGGGAAATGAGACCTTTTTCAAAACTACAGGAGATAAAATAAAATGAGTACACAGCAGTTGGTGGGTTGGTTGAGTCAGGTCATGGAAGACCTTGGAATCGTTCGCTTGTTTTGCGCTTGAGAGACAATTGAAAGGTGCTGAAGGGTTTGAAGAGAGCGGAGGCGTTAGCTGGAGCAATTTGACAGCATCGGAGTTAAGTTTAGGAAGATGATGCACTGATGGACACTTGACCGAGTGTGGAGGAAGTGCCGCGGTAGCTGGTTACAGCATTTGATCTTTGACAATTGAATAGATGATAGCGTATGATGGCGGGTGGGGGTGGGAGGCGTTGAAATGAGGTTGGCGTATTGGGGGAGTTGTGGATGTTTAGAGAGTTTGTGTGGATTAGGAAAGTGCCGCGGAGGCGCTGGGGCGAATGTTTTTGGACGGGGTGGGCGCATATTGGGGTGCGCGTCAATTTTGCGGTGGCATCATTTTGTGCTAGCTTTTTGGTCCGAAATATGGTATACTACACAGTGCAATGACAAGTAATGACGAATACGTACTGCAACTTTTGACTGAACGCGGGTTCGTGACGCCTGAACAGGTGGAGAACGCGAAGCAGTCGATGAAGGCAGAGGACGAGACGACTTTGGATGTGCTCGTGGCGGGTGGCGCGCTGACTGAGGATGATGTCCTTGGGACGGTGGCGGACCAGTTCGGGCTTAAGTATTGTCACATCAATGCGGATGCGATTAAGCCTGAGGTGACGAAGGAGATTTCCGCTGAGATTGCCAAGAAATACGGGGTTGTGCCGGTGGTGGCGGATGAGGAATCGATCACGGTGGCGTTGTCGGATCCGATGGCGTATGACGCGATTGATTCGCTCAGGTATGTGTTGCATGGGCGTGATGTGGAGGCTGTGATTTCGCCGCGCGAAGAGGTGAAGACGGCGATGAACAAGTTGTATGCGATGGAGGATACGACGGATGTTCAGACGCGTGATGAGATCATGGGCGGGGAGGACGCGACGGGGGATGACGCGCCGGTGATCAAATTGGCGACGATGATTATTACGACGGCAATCAAGATGAAGGCGTCGGATATTCACTTGGAGCCGATGGAGAAAGAATTTCGTGTTCGGTATCGAATTGATGGTGCGTTGAGGAAGATGGACTCGCCGCCGAAGAGGTTGCAGAGTGCAATTTTGTCGCGCATCAAGATTATGTCGAAGATGAAGATTTCTGAGAAGCGCATTCCGCAGGATGGGCGTATTCAGATTACGGTGGGCGGTAAGGATTTGGACTTGCGTGTGAGCTCGGTGCCGACGAATCATGGCGAATCGATTGTGATGCGTATTTTGGATAAGTCGAATTTGTCCTTGGGTTTGCCGCAGTTGGGGTTTTTGACGGATGACCAGGCGACGTTTGAGAGGTTGATTAAGTTGCCGGATGGCGTGGTGCTGGTGACGGGTCCGACGGGGTCTGGGAAGACGACGACGTTGTATGCGTGCTTGGGGCAGATTAATACGCCGGACAAGAAACTCATTACGGTTGAGGACCCGGTTGAATACCAGATGAGTGGTATCAACCAGGTACAGGTGAACAAGGATGTGGGGCTGGACTTTAGCGCGGCGTTGCGGTCGATTTTGCGTCAGGCGCCGAACATTGTGATGATTGGCGAAATTCGTGATGCGGAGACGGCGGACATTGCGATGGAGGCGGCGTTGACGGGGCACTTGGTGTTTTCGACGTTGCATACGAATGATGCGCCGAGTGCGGTGACGCGTTTGCTGGATATTGGCGTGAAGCCGTTTTTGGTGGCGTCGGCGCTTAGGGCGGCGATGGCGCAGCGGTTGGTGCGTGCGATTTGTGAGAATTGCAAGGAGGCGTACACGCCGACGGAGCGCGAGATTAAGATGTTGGGGCAGATTGCGAAGACGATGCCGGAGAAGATGTATCATGGCGCGGGGTGCGACAAGTGCGGGCATAGTGGGTACAAGGGGCGGAAGGGCATCTTTGAGATTTTCAAGGTTGATGATACGATTCAGCGTTTGATTTTCGACCATGCGCCGGCGACGCTTTTGCGGGAGCGTGCGCGCGAGATGGGAATGCGGACGTTGCGTGAGGACGGGATGTTGAAGGTGGCGAGCGGCATGACGAGTTTGGCGGAAGTGTTGCGCGTGACGATGGGCGATGCGGATTAAACAAAAGGATTTAAAACACCAATTAGAAAAAGGAAGGCAGGTTAGAAGATGGATATTAAGATGGCTGAGTTGCTGCAGGCGACGATTGACGAAGGAGGTTCCGACCTTCATATTCGTGCGTTTATGCCGCCTGAATTGCGTGTGCATGGCGAGCTTTTGCCGCTGTCGGAAGAGTCGCTGACGGAAGAGGATTCGTATCGGTTGGCGCGTGAGATTGCGACGGATGCGCAGATGGAAGAGGTGGAAAAGAATGGCGGCGCGGACTTTGCGTTGGCGCATCCGGATGGGACGCGTTTCCGTGTGTCGATTTTCAAGGAACGTAAGAGGTATGGTGCGGTCTTGCGTCAGATTCCGTCGAAGTTGATGACGATGGAGCAATTGGGGTTGCCGCCAGTGGTGAAGGAATTGTTGTTCAAGCCGCGTGGATTGATTTTGGTGACGGGCCCGACGGGTTCTGGTAAGTCGACGACGCTCGCATCGATGTTGGACGTTATTAACCACGAGCGGAGCGTGCATATTATTACGATTGAAGACCCGATTGAATTTTATCACACGTCGGCAAAGTCGCTTGTGACGCAGCGTGAAGTGGGCGACGATGTGCCGAGCTTTGCGGAGGCGATTCGGCGTGCGTTGCGTCAAGACCCGGATGTGATTCTGGTCGGCGAAATGCGTGACTTGGAAACGATTGGCGCGGCGATTACCGCGGCAGAAACGGGCCACTTGGTGTTTGGTACGTTGCACACGACGGGCGCGGCAGAAACGATTGACCGTATTGTTGACGCGTTCCCGACGAACCAGCAAGAGCAGGTGAGAACGCAGCTTGCGGCAGGCTTGCAGGCGGTTATTTCGCAGATTCTTTTGCCGCGGCTGGATGCGAATGGCGAGGTGCATGGGCGTGTTGCGGCGTTTGAAATCATGACGTCGACGGACGCAATTCGTTCGCGTATTCGTGATAACAAGACGAACATGATTAAGAGCGATTTGCAGACGGGCGCGAAGTTCGGTATGATGACGCTCGATACGTCGCTGACGAATTTGTACAAAGAGGGCCTCATTTCGTACGAGGAACTCATTACCAAATCTCAAGACCCCGATTCTGTCGTGGCCAAACTCAAAGAAGAAGGATACGGAAGCTAAGTTATGCTCGACCCGATTCTCCAGATTCTCGTCCAGAACGGCTACATCGACGACGACACGGCCAAGGACTTGCAGGACCTCGCCAAGACGGAGTCCAAGCCCATTCGCCAACTCGTTATCGACCAGGGCATCGTTTCGGAGGACGACCTTCTTGCGGCGATGGCCGCTTATCAAGATACCGAGTCCATAGACCTCGGTTCGATGACGATTGATACGGATGTTACGAATGCGATTCCGGCGTCGACCGCCCGCATGTACAACGTCTTTCCTGTTGCGACGGATGATTCGTCCGTCACGCTGGCGACGTTTGATCTTGTGGATCCGCGCATCTCCGACGAGATGTTGTTCACGCTTTCGAAGGAGGTGAAGTTCGTCTTTGCGCGTGAGAAGGACGTGATGGACCGCATCGCCCAGTACTATGGCGATGCGAACGAATCTGTCGCGGACATGATTAAGTCGCTCGGCGAAGGTATGTCGGACGACGAAGGGCTGAGTGCCGCGAACGCGAACGATATTGCGTCCGTTGAGAACGCGGCAAATTCTTCGGCCATCATTCGATTTGTCAATCTCGTCCTGTATCAGGGCGTTGTTGATCGCGCGTCGGATATTCACATTGAGCCGTTTGAGAAGGACTTCAAGATTCGCTACCGCGTCGATGGTGCGTTGTATGAAATGAAGGCACCGGATGTGAAGATGGCGCCGGCCATTATTTCGCGTATCAAGATTTTGTCGAACCTGAACATCGCCGAGCGCCGCATTCCACAGGATGGACGTATTGCGCTCACGGTGGCGGGTAAGCCTGTTGACTTGCGTGTTTCGTGTTTGCCGACGGCGCCGCATGGCGAGTCGGTCGTTATGCGTATTCTTGACCAGTCGGCGACATCGCTCGACCTTGAAAACGTGGGGCTTCCAGAAGACGTCTACGAACAAATCACGATGGACATCGAAAAGCCAAACGGCATTTTCATCGTGACGGGGCCAACTGGCTCGGGCAAGACGACAACGCTTTACTCCATCTTGCGTCGCATCAATCAGATTGACACGAAGTTGCTCACGGCTGAGGAGCCAGTCGAATACAACGTGGACGGCATTGTGCAGGTTCCAATCGACGCGCAAGTTGGCAACACATTCGCGAAGGTGCTGCGCGCCTTCTTGCGTCAAGATCCGGACGTGATGATGATCGGCGAAATTCGTGACTTGGAGACGGCCGAGATTGCGGTGCAGGCCGCGCTGACGGGCCACTTCGTTTTCTCGACGTTGCATACAAATGATGCCGCGGGCGCGGTGATGCGTCTCGTTGATATGAACGTCGCGCCGTACTTGCTTTCGTCCACGCTCGAAGGTGTCTTGGGCCAACGCTTGGTACGTACGTGTTGCCGCGAATGCAAACAGTCGTATGAGCCAGACGATGAAACCCTCGACCGCATTGAAATGACGCGCGACCAAATCGGCGGCCGCCCATTCTATTTCGGCCGCGGTTGCAAGACGTGCAATGGCACAGGCTACAAAGGCCGTAAGGGCGTCTTCGAATATCTGCGGATGTCGAACCCGTTGCGCGAGCTCGTCAACAATCGTGCCCCGACGCTCGTCATTCGTGAAAAGGCGCGCGAGCTTGGTATGCGCACCATGCGTGAAGACGGCATTCGTTCCATCCTCGATGGCTACACGACCGTTGACGAAGTCTTGCGCTACACGTAATGATGCGCCTACTCTTCGTTTGCCACGGTAATATCTGCCGCTCGCCGATGGCCGAGTTTGTCATGAAAGACCTCGTCCAAAAGGCGGGCCGCGCAGACAATATTCAAGTCGAATCTGCCGCGCTCCATACAGATGAGATTGGAAGCGACATTCATCCCGGCACTCGCGGCGAATTGCTCAAGCACCACATCCCATTTTTGCCGCGCCAAGCTTGGCTCCTCACCGAAAAAAGTGCCGCGGACTACGATCTCATTCTCGCGATGGACGATGCGAATATGTCGGACTTGCGCCGTCTTCTTGACCGCGGCACTTTTGATGCGAAGGTCAGGAAGCTCCTTTCTTTTGTGGGTGAGGCGCGCGATGTGGCCGACCCGTGGTATACAGGGGACTTCGAAACGACGTATGTGGATGTCGTTTCAGGCTGCACGGCGCTTTTGAAAACTCTCTAAGTGTCGCGGCGCGGAAAGTGAAGTTTTAGAAAATGGCACATTGAAAAGTGCCGCGGAATATGGTATAATATACGGCATGATTCTCGAAAAGATAGCTTCGGAACCTGACAAGTTCTCGTTCGACATTGAAACGCTGGGGCCTTGCAAAATTGCATCGCCCGTGCGGAAACATGAATTCGTCCTCGAAGGCGAACGCATTTACGTGAGCGAAAATGCGGCCTATACGAAGGAGGCGACGGAGCGGCTCGGGCATGTGCCGACGTTTGAACGCGCGGGCCCGAAGCCGAAAATTTTCCATGATCCAAGTTGGACGCGCGTGGGAATTGTGACGGCGGGCGGGCTGTGCCCAGGTTTGAACACGGTCATCAAGGGGCTTGTCGAGATTTTGAATTATGACTATGGCGTGAAGAATATCTTCGGCATTCGGTATGGCTATGCGGGGTTGAATCCAGTGTTTGGGTATCAGCCGATTATGCTCAATCCGGATGTGGTCGATACGATTCATGAAGTGGGCGGGACGATTCTCGGTTCGAGCCGCGGCCAGCAGGCGGCGGAGACGATTGTCGATACGCTGGTACGCATGAGCATCAATGTTTTGTTCTGCATTGGTGGCGATGGTTCGCTTCGGTGCGCGGCAGATGTGGCGGATGAAATCAAGCGGCGCGGGCTGAAGATTTCGGTCGTGGGCATCCCGAAGACGATTGATAATGACCTCATGTTTGTGGGGCGCAGCTTCGGTTTTGAAACGTCGGTTGCGGAAGCGGCGAATGTGATTCGTTGCGCGCACGTGGAGGCGAAAGGCACGCCGCATGGGATTGGTCTTGTCAAGTTGATGGGGCGCGATTCGGGCTTTATTGCCGCGGCGGCGTCGATTGCCAATCCGGTTGTGAACTTCTGTTTGATTCCGGAAATGCCCTTTACGCTGGAAGGCCCGCACGGGCTTTTGAAGGCGCTTGAGAATCGTTTTGCCGCGGGCAAGTCGCACGTCGTGATTGTTGTCGCGGAAGGCGCGGGGCAGGACCTTATCAAGGAAGAAGGCGAAAAGCGCGACGCGAGCGGGAATGTGCTCAAGAAGGATATTGGCGAATTTTTGCGCCACAAGATCAATGAGCATTTCAAGGAAATTGGCGTTGCTTCGAGCGTGAAGTATTTTGATCCAAGCTACACGATTCGGTCGTGTCCAGCACGCGGCACGGATGCGATTCGTTGCTACATGCTGGCGCGTAATGCGGTGCATGCGGCGATGGCGGGGCGCACAAATTGCGTCGTCGGGAATTTGGGCGAGAGCTATGCGCTCGTGCCGATTCGGCTGGCGACGATTGAACGCCAGAAGATTCGCTTGGACGATGAAATGTGGCGCAGCGTGATGGATGCGACGGGACAGGAGTTCTACTTTGGATTCCGCTCGCCGGGTGCCGACATGTTTGCCGCGCCGTAAAAAGTGCCGCGCTATGACAATTGACGAACTCAACCAAATTATTGCCGCGGGCGAATTCGATGAATTCATTCGGGTGTGCGAAGCGCGGCAGAATCGCGCGCTTGCGGCGATTGCAGATACGATTGCCGCGAAGAAGGGCGTGCGGCTTGTGCTACTCGCGGGTGGCTCGAGCGCAGGTAAGACGACGACGGCGATGCGCCTTGCCACCCAATTGCGTGTGAATGGACTTCATGCGCGGCAGATGTCGACCGACGATTATTTCGTGGGCGACTCGCGCAACCCACGCGATGAGAATGGTGAGTTCGATTATGAGACGATTGAGGCCGTGGATTCGGAGCGGCTCGCGGCAGATTTGAATGCGCTTCTCGAAGGGCGGAGCGTGCATTTGCGGCGATTCAATTTTTGCGCGCATGAGGGCTACGACATGGAAGAAGAAACGGTTGTGCCGAATGATTGCTGTATCATTTTGGAAGGCATCCATGCATTGAATCCACGCTTGGCCGCGGCAGTTGATGAATCGTATAAGTTCCGCTTGTTCATCGAGCCGAAAGAACAGCCTGAAGTCTTTTACAAGACGCGCTTGCCTTCGACGGACGCACGACTTTTGCGTCGGCTTGTGCGGGACAATCGGTTTCGGCGGCTTGATCCGATGGACACGTTTCGTATTTGGCCGAAGGTCTTGGCGGGCGAAGCGAAATGGATCAATCCTTTCCGCGGCAATGCCAATGCGGAATTTGATTCGTCTTTGGCGTATGAGCTTCCCGTGTTGAAGCCGTATGCGGCGGGACTTCTCGCGCAAGTGCGTATCCGCGACCCGAAGAATACGCTAGCCGAAGCCTTGAGCGATTTGCTGGCCCTGATTCGCGATATGCCACCCTGCGCGGTACCCGGCGATTCAATCCTGCGCGAAACGATTGGCTCCAGCCAGTTGCAGTACTAGTCGCCTCGAGGGGTGGACTAAGGGTCCGAGGGACCCTTATCCCCCCTCGACCCCCCTAATCCCATTTAGCGAAAGCACCGCGGCAGAATTGCCGCGGTGCTTTCGCACTGGGTGATTACGGGGTGCGAATCGGGGTGAATAATGTTCACTTAGCGCGGCAGTTTTGGTGGGGAAGGGGGAAAGGTTAGGGTGATTACTGGGGAACGTCAGGTCGTTTGCTGGGTGAATTTAGGTTAAAGGTGGCACCTTTTCCCTTAAAAGGTGGCACCTTTTTTAAAAATCGTGCCACCTTTTTGCAAAAAGGTGCCACCTTTTAACTAATGTGCTTGCTTTTTGGACCTGAATATGGTATAATATGTGTCAAATCATCTCAAAAGAGAAGAAAGGTTTC
>CAVGIZ010000026.1:0-16614 GCA_963629255.1 Anaerovoracaceae bacterium | reverse complement strand
CGTTTGAGGGTTCGGCGACAAACCCTCCCCGCGGCGGAAAAAGTGCCGCGGGTTATTTTAGCTGGTTACAGCCTTGATCTTTGACAATTGAATTATTTTATCGCGCTTGCGGCGCTGCCGCGCTACATCAAGTTGTAGGCATCCATATCAATGGATAGCTTAAGCGTATCAGGCGCGGGGCGCTCTTTTTCCACCCAAACCCAAGCTGTCGTAATCCAATTGGCATTATCCGAGCGAATGATAACTTGCCAACGATACCACCCATCCGCCTTCTCAATCACACAAGGTATCGCCTCGGATGCAACTAGACGCGCGTTGTTGTGCCTTTCCGAGAAACGCTCCGCAAAACGAATGAGACTTTTCGCATACATGTTCGCCCAGTCTTCCGCTTCCTTCGGATTCTGCGAACGAACTCTCAGCACCGCAAGACGTGAATACGGCGGAAAGAATGCATTTGAACGTTCGGAAAGTTCATTCTCCATGAAGTTAATAAAGTCGCCTTTTGCCGCGGCTTGAATCGCAGGCGCACTTGGATTGCACGTCTGAATGAAAACTTCACCTGGAAGTTCCGCACGCCCCGCGCGCCCCGCCACCTGGGCCAACAATTGATACGTCCGCTCCGATGCACGAAAATCAGGCATATTGAGTGACGAATCCGCATTGAGAACGCCCACCAACGTAACATTCGGGAAGTCAAGCCCTTTGGCAATCATTTGCGTTCCCAGAAGAACATCCGCATCCCCGCGGCGGAAAGCCGAAAGAATGTCGTCATGCGAATTTTTGCGACTGGTGGAATCTGCGTCCATACGCAAAATGCGCGCGTGTGGAAAACATTTCTTCAAGGCATCTTCCGCACGTTGCGTGCCAATCCCTTTGTAGGAAAAAGTGCCGCGATGCCCGCAGGTCGGGCACGCAAGAGGCGGCGGAATCCATCCACCACAAATGTGACACCGAAGGCAATTATCCGCTTGATGATACGTGTAAGGAATACCACATTCAGGGCAAACGACAGGCTCGCCACACACCCCGCAATCCATCGAACGCGAATACCCGCGGCGATTCAAAAAAAGAATCGTTTGCTCATGCCGATCAAGACGTGTATGAATCGCCTCCAAAAGATCACGCGAATAAATCGGCTTGATCTCCCCTTCTTGTGTCATATCCACAAGATGAATAATCGGCAACGTACCCGCCCCCGCACGATGCTCAATCCGCGCCCAAACAAACGTACCTTGTTTCGCTAATGCAACACTTTCCGCCGAAGGCGTTGCCGACCCCAAAATCACCGTCGCGCCTTCAATTTTGCCGCGCCGCACCGCCGCACCGCGCGCATGATACCGCGGCGTTTCTTCTTGCTTGTAACTCGTCTCGTGTTCCTCGTCAACAACAATCAACCCCAAATTCTTCACCGGCGCAAACACAGCCGACCGCGGCCCAATCACCACGCGCGCCTCACCACTCCGAATCCGATGCCATTCATCATAACGCTCACCATCCGAAAGCGCCGAATGCAACACCGCAATCTGGTCACCAAACCGCCCCGCAAAACGTTGCACCGTCTGCGGCGTCAACGCAATCTCGGGAACGAGCACAATCGCGCCACGCCCCGCTTCCAATTCTGCCGCGATCGCCTGCAAATAAACTTCCGTCTTGCCACTGCCCGTCACGCCTTGAAGCAAAATCGTCTTGCCTTGATTCGAACGAATCGTCTCAAGCGCGGCAGCTTGTTCTTCATTAAGCTTCAATGGCTTCGTTGGCAAAATGCGCCGCCCAGCCAATGGATCACGCCGCCGCGCCTTGGGCTCGATCGTGACAAATCCCGCCTGTGCCATCGCACGCAACGTCGCAGACGTCGTCTTCAACTCCGTGCAAATCGATTGCATCCAACCCCCTCCGAGACGCACCAGCTGATCGTAAATCCATTTCTGCCGCGCCTTCATCGCCGCCAAATCTGCCGCGGCATTCGCGTCCACATAAAGAAGCTCGCGCGCCTTCATGTTCTTCTTCAAAACCGCCGCGGGCACCGCCGCGCGTAGCACACTCTCAATCGGCGAAATTGTGCCGTCTGCGATATTATGCACAAGCTTGAGCAAGGCAGGCGTGAAGAATGGCGTCTCGTCAAGAATCTCCGCAATGGGCTTGAGCTTATAACTTATAGCCCTGTCTGAACACTTCTCAGCAAGCTCCAAAACAAACCCTTGCGCCACGCGATGACCAAAAGGGACAGAAAGAAGTTGACCAACGGCCAACTTCTTCTCCAGCTCTTTCGGCACCAAATAAGTAAAGGGCCGATCCAGCGACAAATCGATTGCAACGCGTGCAACCATTATTACTTGCAGCCAGTCTTCAAATATTCAAAGCCCGCATCCGTCGGAATCACAATGCTCTGACGATTGTAAACGAGATACCGCTTGTTGTACTTCGCCTTGATGACCGTCGCCGCGCCACCCTTGCGAATCACAATGAACGCCTTGTTGCCAAACGGCGAATCCGATTCACCACCATTGGCCTTGCCCATCTTGATCTCGTTCTTATCCGAAGACATATCCGCGGTCGACGTCTGAAGCTGGTCAATCTGCGCATTACGCGTCACCAACACCGGAATCACATCTTCCATTTCATCCGTCACGCCCTTGGCCACGCACCACGCCACGTTATCGCCCTTGAGCGACGTGCCGCCCGAAAACGCCGGAACGCCCGAACCCGACAACACGCCCAAATCCACACCCGACACATACGGCGACCAATCTTCGTTGCCGTACTTCGAAATGTTAAAGAGCTCTTCGAAGAACTTCGCGCTGTCGCTGAACGCCATACCCGCAATATCATCCGAATCATCACTCTTCTGATTCGAGGACTTCGGCCACACCGACTGCAAGCCCTGCGCCTCACGTTCTGTGTTCGCCTGCGTGATGCCGACAAACAAGTTACGCCCACGCATCGACATCGCCGATGTGTTGGCCGAGAGCATCGCCGACGAAATCGCCGGGAACAACGCGCCCATCAAAATACCGAGAATGCCGATCACGACCAGCAACTCGACAAGCGTAAAACCATTAGCCTTCTTAGTGTTCATTTTTATAGTCCTTCTTTAGTGTGAAAATGTTTATGCCGTATATTATCTCATATTTCGCCTCTAGAGTCAAGCGCTTTTTTTAAGTAAGGTGAATAAGCCACCGTGTACGTCCACAGACTCACCAGCGTCAAAATAATCAAAATCGCCTCCACCACATAGCAACTCACCAGCCACGGCGCAACCCACGCGCTCGGCACCTTGTCGTGAAAAGCCACATACACATAAATCCATCCAGCCCCCGGAAACGACAACGCCGTGCGCACCTTCCCCAGCCACATCGCCGCGCAATCCGCCTTGTACATCGACCCCACCGCCCGCATGAACGTCACCCACGTATCCCTCAGCAAATAAAGAATCGTGAACCCCAGCATCACCGCGCCATGCACCTCCGCACCCCCGCGATGCGCAATCAACCAAATCAACGTCGGAAACACAACAATGTAAAATACCTTGTCCATCAACGGATCCGCCATCTTCCCCAATGACGACACCACGCCCCAACGCCGCGCCAACTTCCCATCCCACAAATCCGTCAGCCCCGAAAACAACATCGCCAAACACGCCAACGCCCCGCACCAAAATCCGCCGCGGTACTCTTGCGCAATCGCAAGCACCAGCCACACGAAAATCAATGGCGCCCTCGAAAACGTCAGCGCGTTAACTATGATCGACTTCGATCTCACTCTTGTGCAAGCCCTTCCGCCACAACTTCTTGCATCACGCCCAGCGCCTCCTGCAGCTGACCAAGCCGACCCTTCAACTCCTGAATCGCCAGCTCCGCCTTCTGATAATTCCGCCGCGTCACAAAAAGCTGTTTCAAAATCTCGCCCGGATCAAGATCAAGGTCGGTCAGCTCCATGCCATCTGGAATCGGTACAAGCACCGTCTCGCCGCACCCACAGCACTTAATCTGCAAGCCCGCGCCACGATAGTCAATCACCAAGTTCTTTCCACAATGCGGACAATCAAACACGATGTCCGTATCGCGAATCTCGGCACCTTCAGCATCCTGCGTCTCGAGGATGTCTTCTTCGTTTTCTCTGTTGTCGCTGTCCATAACTACTTTATCTCCTTCCGCCGTATATTATACACTATTTTAGACCTCGCCGTCAACCACATTCTTGCGTCCGCGGCAAAAAACATAAATCGCAAATACCACCGATACCACAATCGAGAGTCCCACCGACACCCCCAAACTCAAGCCCCCAGGAATCGGACCAAACGGCTGCCCCTTGTCCGCAGACGTCCATAAAATAAAGGTGCTCACGACACTCGTCATAAAAAGCCCCGGTATCAACGTCACCAGCGCCGACCACTTTTTGCCGCCCCTCAAAAGCCAAACCGTGCACGCCATCAGCGTCGTTGCACTCATCACTTGGTTCCCCCACGCAAAGTAGTTCCACACGTGTGCAAAGCTCTCCGCGCTCAAATTGCTCCACCACAGCAAAATCGCCACAATCACCACGAGCGGCAAACAAACAAGAATCCGCGACCACGTTTTCGACTGCGAAATTCCCAACATCTCCGCTAAACTCAGCCGCGCACTCCTCAGCCCCGTATCACCACTCGTGATCGCGAGCACCACAATCGCAAACACCGTCACGCCACCCATCCAAGGCCCGAGCATCCACGTCGTCACACGCGACAAAACATCCGCCGGCACCAACTTCAACGTCGACGGATCATGATTGTACATGGCGAGCGCCGCCGCCGCCCAAATCATCGCAATCACGCCCTCCGCAATCATCATCCCATAATACGTCACGCGCGCCTCCCTCTCGCTCCGTATCGTCCGCGCCACAATCGGACTCTGCGTCGCATGAAACCCACTAATAATCCCACACGCAATCGTCACAAACAACAACGGAAAGAGCGGACTCTTCCCACCCGCATTGAAATCATTCGCACGATAATCCAAAAATGCCGCGCTCTCCTCCAGCAAGCTCGCATCCTGCGACCCATACCAAATCAACGCCACACACATCGCCAGCGACCCAATCACCAAAATCGCCCCAAAGAACGGATAAATCGCACCAATGATTTTGTCCACCGGGAAAAGTGTCGCGACCACGTAGTACCCAAAAATGATAATCACCATCCACCAGAAAAACGGAATATTCGGAAACACCGTCTTGTCAATCAAGTTCGCTGGAATGTTGATGAACACCGCCACCAGCAAAAGCAACAACGCAATCATAAACCACGAAAACGCCGTCGCATACCCCTTCCCCAAATACGTCTTCACAATCTTCGGCAAGTTCGCGCCATTCATCCGAATCGAAATCATCCCACTCACAAAATCATGCACCGCCCCCATAAACACACATCCAACCGGAATAATCAAAAGCGCCACCTTCCCAAACTTAATCCCCGCAATCACACCTATGACAGGCCCCACGCCCGCAATGTTCAACAGCTGAATCAGCATGTTCTTCCACTTCGGCAACTCCACATAATCCACCCCATCCGAATTCGCCACCGCTGGCGTCGGCCGATCATCTGGCCCCACCAACTTCTCCACGAACTTCCCATACGTGAAGTACCCAACAATCAGAAAAATAATCCCACCAATAAACCAACTCATCTTGAATTCTCCTTTTGAAGTATCGCCACCGCGTGAACACTCACGCCAAGACCCGCGCCCACATCATCCATCTTCTCGTTCGTCTTCCCCTTAATCGAAACCGCCGCGCACTCAACCCCCAACACCGCGGCAATCCGCTCACGCATCAAATCCACATACGGTCTCAACTTTGGACGCTCACAAATCACCACCGCGTCCACATTCCCAACTCGCCACCCCGCGGCAAAAATCTCATCCATCACCGCCGCAAGCATCTCCATCGAATCCGCCCCCGCCCACTTCTCATCCGTGTCAGGGAAATGCGAACCAATATCCCCCATCGCCGCGGCACCCAGCAACGCGTCAATTATCGCGTGTACCAAAACATCCGCATCCGAATGCCCTACGAGTCCCGGCACATTCTTAATATGAATCCCTCCAAGTATAAACGCCCGCCCCGCATCCGGCAAAAACCGATGCGAATCATATCCAACACCTATCCGAAAATCTACCATAGCTCTTACAACTGCGTATTATACCATATTCCGCGGCAGATTTCAACCCACCTCCGCAAAAATCTGCCGCGCCAAACCCCCTTCCATTTCCCACTCAAATATGGTATAATATACGCCATGAACAAGATTCCTTCTTTCACGATCAATCATGAGAAACTCTTGCGCGGACTTTATGTCAGCCGTAAGGACCGCGTAGGCGGCGAAATCGTCACAACATTTGACGTCCGAATGAAACTTCCCAATCGCGAGACCGCCCTTTCCAATGGCGCCATTCATACAATTGAACACCTCGCCGCCACCTACTTGCGTAATGATCCAGAATGGAAAGACCGCATTGTGTATTGGGGCCCTATGGGATGCTTGACAGGAAATTACCTTCTCGTGCGCGGCGATTTTTCATCCACCGATTTGCTTCCTATCCTCATTCGAACGTTTGAATTTATTGCCGCGTTCGAAGGTGAAATCCCAGGCGCCGCGCCTCGCGATTGTGGAAATTGGCGCTTGCATGATCTCGCCGATGCCAAAAAAGAAGCCGCCCAATACGTCGAAGTCCTTCGCCACGCAACCGCGGCAAATCTAAACTACCCAGACTAATCCCAAACAAAAATGCGGTAAATCAGGTACAAAGGGACTTAGGTTTGGAAAGTACAAAAGTGCATGGATGCTGTTTTCCATCAACCTTCCAAACCTTCCCAAACCTCGGCACCTCCCAAACCTGCCTAACCTGTTCAATTTCAATTGTCAAAAATCAATGCTGTAACCAGCTTCTAATCCACTTTTCATGAAAAGTGGATGTGGGTGGGAGTGGTTTTATTACCGACAAGAATAGGTGTTCAACTCTTTGCGAAGCGCACGCCAATTGGAAAGCCGCGCATCCATCAAAGCTTGGAATTGAGAACCATGATTATGCGCTTTGAAGTGCGTCATTTCATGGATGACGATGTAGTCATAAAGATGGGTCGGCACGCGCGCGAGTTGCAAATTGTATGTGATGACGCGCTTAGCCCAATGGCAGACCGCCCACATCGTCTTCATCTGGCGATAACGAATCGCGACATTTTCTTCGCCAAATTGCGTTGCCCACTTCTGGTGGTAAACAGCAATGACTTCTTTGAAGCGTTGGATTGTCTCTTCTGTGAGGGGCGGTGGAGGTTCTTTGGGAGGTTTTGCCGCGTTGCGCGCACGCACCTTTTCAACCCAGGATTGTTTCTTATTCAGGAATACGTACCCGTCTTCCAGTGTAGCAGTATAGGGCACCGTCAGACGAACGTGTCCATTTGCAAAGACACGAATCAAAATTCGCCGCGCTCGCCGCGAACGAGTAACTTCTACGTCTTCAATCATTAGAAGAATGTCATCTGACCGGGAAGCTCAGAAAGTTTCTTGCGTGGGCGCCGCACGATCTTTTGCGAGGAGTTCACATCGATCTCGTTGGCTTCCAAGTTCTTCAAAATTTCTGCCGCGCGATTGACGACTTCTTGCGGAAGTCCCGCCATCGCCCCAACGTGAATACCGAAGCTCTTCTCCGCAATGCCGGGCGCGATGCGACGAAGGAAGACGATGCGTCCACCTTCTTCTTTGACGCGCACGGTGTAGTTCTTGATGCCAGGGAAGGAATCGGCGAGGTCCGTGAGTTCGTGGTAATGCGTCGCAAAAAGCGTCTTGGCCTTGGCGTCCTTTTTGGCATACAGATATTCGGCGACGGACCACGCAATGGAGATGCCATCGAAAGTAGAAGTGCCGCGGCCAATTTCATCGAGCACAATCAGCGAGCGAGCTGTCGCGTTATTCAGAATGTTCGCCGTCTCCTGCATTTCAACGAGGAAGGTCGAGCGGCCACGGGCGAGGTCATCGCCTGCGCCAATGCGCGTAAAGACGCGATCGAGAACGCCGAGGTGCATTGCGGAAGCAGGGACGAACGAGCCCATTTGCGCCATAATCGCAAGCGTCGCGACTTGACGAATGTAGGTCGATTTGCCGGCCATGTTGGGTCCCGTGATCAGCATGATTTGGTCGGTCGTGCAATTGAGATGCGTCGAGTTCGGAACAAAGGGTTCGGCATCGGGAAGTTGTTCAATGACGGGGTGGCGTCCATCGGTGATATCGAGGACGTCAGACGTATCGACAAGCGGCCGCGCATAGCCCGCCGCGAGCGCACGATCGGCCAGCGAAAGGATGGCGTCAAGCTCGCCCAACGCGAGCGCGGTCTCTTGAATGGGCGCTGTTTGCGCGGCAATTTTTGTGAGGAGGTCGCGATAAAGTTGTTGTTCAAGCGCGATAGATTTTTCTTGCGCGCCGAGGACCTTGCGTTCGTATTCCTTGAGTTCAGGCGTGACGTAGCGCTCGCCATTCGTAAGCGTTTGGCGGCGTTCATAATCAGCTGGCGCAAGCGAGACTTGGCCCTTCGGGATTTCAATGACAAAGCCGAAGGTGGAAACGTGCTTCACCTTGAGTTTTGCAATACCCGTGCGTTCAATTTCGCGAGCTTGATATTCCGCGAGCCAGCGGTGGCCTTCTGTCGCAATTTCGCGAAGCTCGTCGAGGTCGGCATTGTAACCATTCGCAATAAAGTTGCCGTCCACAAGAAGGACAGGTGGATCTTCAGCGATGGCATGATTGATGAGTTCAACGAGGTCCGTTTGCGGACTCAAGCGCGAAGCCGTCGGCGTAATTTCAGGGATGTCCGCGGTCGTTTGAATGATGCGCGGAATGGGCTCGAGCGAGGCCGCAAGAGCTTTCAAATCGCGTGGATTTGCGCGCATCGAATCGACCTTGGCAATCAAACGTTCCAGGTCGCGGACGCCCGACAAAAGAGTGCGCAACGCCCCCAAAGCGCCGCGATCCGTCACAAAGGCTTGAACCGCATTGAGCCGCGCGTTGATGGCCGATTCTTTCGCGAGCGGGCGCGTAATCCAATTGCGCAACGTGCGTGCGCCCATGGGGGTGCGCGTGACGTCGAGAACGCCGAGGAGCGTTGCCGTACGAGGAATATCGCCAACAGGCAAAAGTTGCAAATGGCGAATGGTAGATGCATCCAAGATGAGCGCATCATCCCGCGTGCGAAGCGCAATTTTACGCACATGCTCAAGCGAATGATGAAGCGTCGTGCCCACATAATAAAGGAGCGCGCCCGCGGCACAAATGAGATCGTTCTTTCCGGTGAGCCCAAAGCCATCAAGGCTCATCACCTTAAAGTGCCGCGTCAAACAATCGAACGCGGCATCATACGAAAACGTCCATTGATTCTCTTCGGTCGGTCTGAACATCTCCGCAGGATTATAACGCTCGAGCGCTTCTTGAAGTTGTTCGGGCGTATCAAATGCTTCAACGCAAAATTCGCCCGTTGACAAATCAAGAAGTGAAAGGCCGAGGCCATGCGTCGCCGCAACATAAGTGTTTGTGGTTTCATCAAGGAGGCCATCTTCGGTGACGGTGCCGGGCGTGACGATACGCGTAATCTCGCGGCGAATAAGGCCCTTGGCGAGTTTCGGGTCTTCAACTTGGTCGCAGAGCGCGGCAGTTTTCCCCGCGCGAATGAGCTTGGCCAAATACGAATTGAGCGCATGATATGGGACGCCGCACATCGGCTGATTGTTGCGATGCGTCAGGGTCGCGCCCAAGATAGGCGAGGCAATCAACGCATCATTACCGAACATCTCATAAAAGTCGCCCAAGCGAAACATGAGGATGGCGCCTTCGGGAATCTCGCGTTTCATCGCGAGATACTGGCGCATCATTGGAGTCAAAGATTCTTCAGACATGATTGGTGTAAAAGTAAAAGGTTAGGCTTGATGCTGCATTTCACACAGACGATGGTAGACGCCTTTCGCGGCATAAAGTTCATCGTGTGTGCCGCGCTCAACAATCTCGCCATGCTCCATCACAAGAATGAGATCGGCATCACGAATCGTGGAAAGACGGTGCGCAATCGCAAAGACGGTGCGATTCTTCATCAAGTTTGTGAGGGCATCTTGCACGAGGCGTTCCGTGACCGTATCGAGGGCCGAGGTCGCTTCATCCAAAATAAGAATGGGCGGATTCCGCAAGATGGCACGCGCGATGGCAATACGCTGACGCTCGCCGCCAGAAAGGGCAAACCCCTTCTCGCCCACCATGCGCTCATACCCCTCTGGCTGCGACATAATAAATTCATGCGCGTTCGCCATTTTTGCCGCGGCCACAACTTCGTCATGCGTCGCATGGGGCGAGCCATATTTGATGTTCTCCTCAATCGTATCATTGAACAAAATCGTCTCTTGCTGCACCGACCCCACGAGCCGCCGCAAATCGGCAATTTTCAGATCGCGCAAATCAATTCCATCCATCGTAACGGACCCTGCGGTCGGATCAAAGAAACGCGCCAACAGTCCCGAAAGCGTCGTCTTGCCGCTGCCCGTGCCACCCACGACCGCGACCATTTTGCCGCGCGGAATTTCAAAGCTCGCATGCTTGACCGCATCGTGATCCGACGAATCATAACGGAACGACACATCATTGAAACAAATCTTGTCGGTAAATTCCGTCTTAGCAACCGCGTCAGTTTTTTCCGGCAAAAGGAAGTTCACATCAAGAAGCGACCAAATACGTTGCAACGAAGCTTGCGTCACTTCAATGGAAACTTGTAAGTTCGACATTTGCTTGACAGGCTTATAAATAAGGAGAAGCGGCGCGAGCATTGGCAACACGTTCGCAAGCGTCACATGCGCCATAAAGCACCAAACAAGAAATCCGCAAAGAAGAATAATACCAACTGTCTCCACCAATGGTCCAACAAGCAATCCCCACCGAACAGAACGCATCGTCGTGCCCACCAAATTATGCATCACCGCCTCATATTTGCGGTTCTCAAATTCTTCCGTATTATAAGCCTTGACGACGCGAATGCACGTCAAAATTTCATGAACGCGCCGCCCAACAACCGAGTTGCGTTCCAACATCCGCCGACTCCATTTACGAATCACTTTGCTGAGTGCCACCACAGGAAGCATAAACGCCGGCATACCAATCACAATCATCCCCAAGGTCGCCATCATGTGATTTTGAATCGCAAACCAAATAATGAAAATGACGGAGACAAGAATCTCAAATGGCGCACGCGCAAGCTCCGCCAGCATCGATTGAATCACGGCTTGCACCATCTGCGGATCGCCCGTCGCACGCGTCATCAATTGCCCCACATCAATGCGCCCATGAAATTGCATCGACTGCTCCTGAATGCGCTTCAGCAAATCCACACGCAAATCCGCCACAACATGCGTCGCCGACCACGTCAAACAATACTGACTCAAAAACACAAGCGCAAAACGAACAAACGCAATCAACGGGATCACAAAGATTGCAATCAGCAAAAGTGCCCCGCCCATCGCGCCTTCTTTATCTTGCAATTCAATCCCAAACGACCGCGCCAACTTCTCCACCTTCGGATACCACGACGGCAATTTTGCCGCGGCCTCCATCTGCCGCTCCAGCTTCGATTTGTGCGCCTTCTCCGTCACCTCAACCGCGGCACTTTTTACCTCGGCCGTTTCCGCATCGCTCATTGCCTCAATGCGCTGCTCAATCTGTTCACGCTCATTCGCGCTCACCTTCTCAAGCGCAGGCTGAATCACCTGAAACATCGGCACAAGCGTCCCCGCCGTCAGCATGCTACAAAACACACCAATCGCAAGCCGCACACGATACCGCTTCGCATATTGCCACAGCCGCCCATACGCCTCCCGCGCCGTATACGTCCGATCAAAAAACTCTTTCTTATATTCGATACCCATAAGCTATTTACTTTCCTTATTAATGCCCACACGCTCGAGAGCATGCTCAAAACTTACATCCACTTGCCGCGCAATTTCGCCGCGCAAATCCTTTCCATCCTCACGCGCCGCTTCCATCGCCCGTCCAACCTTTTCCGCCAAATGCGCCCAATCATCCTCCGCACAAATATTCGCCGCGCACCCAATCAAATCTAAAAGCCCCACAATCTTCCTCGAACGCGTAAACGAAAACACACGACTCCCCGCACGCCACCCAATCACCATCCCATGCATCCGCCGACTCACAACCCATTCGCTGCCTTCAACCTTCTTCACCAACTCACGATAATTCAAAGGCTCTACAACCTCCGCCTCAACGCCCTCCTTCGCCAAACGCGCCGCCACATGCCGAATCGCCATCACGTCCGACCAAATCGAACACGTCGTCAACAATTGCAATCGCCTAATGCGCCCGCCCTGCCCTTTGCAAAGCTTCACCAACTCATCCGCAATCGCCTTCTCGCGCCGCTTATCTAGCTCACCTGGAATCACCGTCAAAAGCCCCTCCTCAATCGTCGCCTCCGCTGGAAACCCGAGCGCCAAATCTGGCATCAACTCCGCCAGCAAACCCAACCCCGCAAGCTCCGCGACCGATTCCCCATCCCGCACAAAACACACATCCGTCGCCTTCAACGTCTTGCGCAAGATCTCCTTCTGCTCCGCCGTGAACGGCCCAATACTCTGCCCAATCAACAACACCTTGCAACCCGCTTGATGCGCCCATTCCATCTCTCGCACACACGCCTCAAACATCGTCGGCCACACATTGAAATAACCGCCGCCGCTCATAATAAAAAGGTCGGCATCGCGGAAAAGTTCCTCACAACTTTCAACCACATCTCTCTTCGCCGCGCGATCCTCTTGACCCTTACGAAAACACTTCAAATACACCCTCTGAATCGCCCGTGGCCAACGCGCAAACGCCGTGCACTTCCCCACCGTCTGCATCATCCAAAACGAACGCCCATGATCCACATAACGATGCACCGAAGGATGCAACACCCCCGCAAGCTCCACGCCCGACGCTCTCGTCGCATCCACATCATACGTCAGCCAATGCACATCCGCCCCAGACAAATGCCGCGCCACCAACTTCGCCGTCGCTTCCAAAATCGCATCATCGCCCAAGTTGCCATACGCCCAACCGCCCGCAATAATCACCTTCATCCGCGCGCCCCCTTTCCACAAATCTTCTCAATCCACCGCGTCACAATCGAACGCTTCTTCGGCAAAATCCCGCCGCGCTTCACATACTCCTCAAACAACTCTGGATGCGCCTCCTTCGCCGCGCGCTGCACCGCCTCCGCCGTCCGCCACATCTTCTCACTCTGCGCCTGCGTCGTATTCCCCTCATGAATCCGATAATTCAAAAGCGGCTCCGCAATCGTATGAAACTCCGCATACTCCAAAATCCGCATCCACAACCGATAATCCTCACTCGGCGAAAATTCCGCCTCATATTGAATGTGATGCTCCTTCAAAACTGCCGCACGAATCATCGCCGCACTATGCGCCACCACACACCCACCCATCAGCCCCACACGAATCTCCTCATTCGTCACCGGCTTCTCAACAACAACCCCATCCGGCACAAACCGCATCCACGACGACACCACCCCACACTCCGGATGCCCATCCAAATACGCAACCTCCTTCTCCAACCGATCCACGCGGCACTTATCATCATGATCCAAAATCGCCAAATACTCGCCCTGCGCCAACTCCAAAAGCCGATTGCGCGCCGCAGAAATCCCCATATTCCTCTCGTTCTTCACATACCGAATCCGCACATCCCCAAACGCCTTCACCACATCCTCGCGCGAATCCCCCGGCGCATCATCCAGCATCACCAATTCAAAATCTCCAAAGCTCTGCTTGAGCACACTCTCAATCGTCTCCTTGAGAATCGCCCGCTCCGTCTTATAAATTGGCACAAGTACGCTAACCTTCATTTCCCATCTCCATCAAACCACAATGGACGATCCCCCGGCACCAAATGCTGCCCCTCCAAATACACTTCCAAATCCCGAAACCAATTCTTCATCTTCCGATTAATCCACCTGTCAAACCGATTCTTCCCCAGCGACTCCCTCAACGCCTTCCGCCGCGCATCCGCAAACGCCTTCCGCTCCGCCTCGCTCTCGCCATTCACCATCGCCACATTCTTCCGCAAGTAATCACGAATCATATCCATGTTGCACACATGCATAATCTCACCATTCAAATACGTGCGATAATCCATCTTCACACTCGTCACGCCTTCCGCAATCTGCCGCGCCTCCGCCTCCTTGCACCCTTCCACCTCATGCATATAAAGCAAGTCCACCTCCGCATGTCCAAACTTCCCCTTCAAAATCTGCCGCGCCTCCAAAATCTCCTCATCACTCACCTCGCCCCCTCGCGAATTCTCCAAATACACCGCCAAAATCCTCTTCGCCGCACCCGCGCATTTATACAACCTCGCAATCCGCCGATCGTACTTCTCCTTCTCAATCTCGTAATGCGTCTCAATCGGTTCCGCATTCGAAAACTCATGCGAAAACCCAACCCCCGTCTTCACATTCTTATACACCCTCGACACAAATCCACCCGTAATCCGCACATCCCACAACACCAACGCCTCCCGCTCAAACCAATCACGAAAATCATTCGCCACCAATTGCGCGCTCCCCAGCAAACTCTGCGTCCCCACCCAATCAAATGGCAACGACACCCTCTGCAACCCGCAATCCCTCAACGACTGCGTACACGCACACGAAAACCCCAAACTGAAAATGAAATCATACTCCTTCATTGCGCACCTCCTTCCTCATTGCGCTCCACAAACCACAACGGCCCCTCATGCTGCACCAATCCCTTCTTCTCCAAAACCCCTTCCAACCACCGATACAACTTATACGCCATCTTATTAACGCGCTTCCTCACATATCCCTCGCCCCACCGATTCGCATGATTCACCTTCATCGCCGCCACAAACTTCTCCTTGTCCTCATCCTTGCGCGTGTCCTCAACACGATACGCCTCCCTCAAAAACTTCGCAATCGCACCCGTCTCCACAAAATGCGTAATCTCCTCCCCATCAAACTTCCGATAATCCGCCGCCACAACCGTCACACCTTCCCCCTCCGACTTCACACACGGCACCTTGCAAAGAGGCTCCTCATACACATAAACCAAATCAATCTCCGCCTGCGGAAAACGCCCCATCAAAATCTGCCGCGCCTCACGTATCGCCTCATCCCCAAGCCTCTTCCGAAACGGCAATTCCATATACACCGCCAGCATCCTCTTCGACTCCCCCGCACGCGCCAAAAACCTCTCAATCCGCCGCGCATACATCGCCTTCACCTTCGGATACGTCACCGCAAACCTCTCAAAGTCCGAAAACTCATGCGAGAAACCAAACCCCGTCCGCTCATTCCGATAAATCCGCGTGAAAAATCCCGGCCCATGCCGCACGTCCACCAACTTCAAATCCTCCGCCTCCAGCCAATTCGCAAAATCCGCCGCGACCATCTCCGCACTCGCCTTCACACTCGGCGACCCCGCCCAATCCAGCGGATACGATGCAAACTGCAATCCCGCCGCCCTCAACGCCTGCGTCGTCCCACACGAAAACCCCAAACTAAATGCAAAATCATACTTCTTCATTCGCTCAATCCTTTCAACATCCTCCCCGCCACAAATAAATACCACGCCCTCATCAAGCGCACCTTCCGCGGCACTTTCCTCGCCCCCAAATCCTTCAACACCCCCATCCACTTCCGCGCCGCCTCACGCCTCTCCCCAACATCCTTCATCCGCCCAATCTGCTTCCTCGCAATCCCCATCATCACATCACACAAATACCCCAACGCCTTCCCATCAAGCTCCTTCCCCGAACGCTCAAAAACCCCAAGCGCCCCCATCGCATAGTCCAGCATACTCCCAACCTTCTTCGCCGACCATTCCAAATGCGCCATCGAATCCCCCCTCATCCGATACCCATACTCAACCGCATCCACCAAAATAACTTCCTTCGCCCGACACAAACATTCCGCCATATACAATCGATCCGCCCCCAGCGTCAACCCACTAAACCGAATCCCCTCAAAAACCTCTCTCCTAAAAAACGTCGGCACCACCCCACACGCCATCAAAACCTCATGCGAAAGAAGCCGCGTCACATCCCTCCGCACATGCGCCCCCTCTCGACTCCCCCCACGCCATTCACCCTCAAAACTCTCCAACCGAAACGCAATCAAATCTGCCGCGCCATCCGCCTCAATCTCCTTCCCCGCCGCCTTCAAAATCCACTCACCCCACAAATCATCCCCATCCAAAAACGTCACCCAATCCCCCGTCGCCACACCCAATCCCGCATTCCGCGCCGCGCCTTCCCCACCATTCTCTTGATGCAAAACCTCATACTTCACACGCCCCTCCGCCCCAAATCTGCCGCGCCATCCCTCCAACTTCTCTCCCGTCCCATCAACCGACCCATCATCCACACAAATCACTTCCAACTCCCCTCCAAACTGCCGCGCAGCAATGCTCACGCTCTCCAATGCCTGATCGACATAGGAAACTAAATTATAAAACGGTATGACAACTGAAACCCGCATCTCTTTAGAACTGCAAATCTGCCACATATTATACCATATTTCCGCCCCA
>CAVGIZ010000025.1:1721-16825 GCA_963629255.1 Anaerovoracaceae bacterium | reverse complement strand
CTACTGGACGAACTTCCCGAAGGAGACTTTTGGCACGAAGCATCCGACGGGGCTCACGAAGGCGGTACAGGATACGACGGGCTTGCCACCGAACCAGTGGGTGTTTATTGCAAATGCAAGCGGGCTTGTGATAAGGGTGCAGTGAGTTCCCAAGGTTTCGGGGGGCGGCGCCCCCCGCTCCGTGAGCGAAGGTTGGACGAGCTTTTGGGGCGAAAGCAACGATTGACGCATTTAGGCGGGTTTGGTTTAGGTTGCTTTCGTGGGGCGCGGCAGATTTGGGGTTGAAGGTTGGGCGGGAATATGGTATAATATGGGGCATGAAAAAGAATAAGAAGATTGTTGTGTTGGGTTCGACGAACACGGATATGGTGATTCGTGGGACGCATTTGCCGGCGCCAGGTGAGACGATTTGCGGTGGTGTGTTTGCGATGAATCCAGGTGGGAAGGGTGCGAACCAGGCGGTGGCGGTGGCGCGTTTGGCTGGGAAGAAGGGGGCGTGCGAGTTTATTGCGAAGGTTGGGGATGATTTGTTTGGTCGCGACACGATTGCGCGGATGGCGAAGGAAGGGATTGATGGTCGGTTGATTGTGGACAAGAAGGAGCCGAGTGGGACGGCGCTGATTTTGGTGGACAAGAAGGGTCAGAATGTGATTTCGGTGGCGTTGGGGGCGAATGGGACTTTGAGCAAGAAAGATATTACGCCATTGAAGAAAGAGATTGAGGGCGCGGCAGTTTTGTTGTTGCAGCTGGAGACTCCGATTGAGACGGTTGGGGCCGCGGCAGAAATTGCGCACAAGGCTGGGGTGGTGGTGATCTTGAATCCGGCGCCAGCGGCGAAATTGCCGCGGAAGGTGTATGGGTGTTTGGATTGGATTACGCCGAATGAGACGGAGGCGGAATTGTTGACGGGAGTGAAGGTTGTGGATGTGGGGTCGGCGAAGGCGGCCGCGGCAGTTTTGAAGGGGCGCGGGGTGAAGAATGTGTTGATTACGATGGGTGTGAAGGGGTGCTATGTGGATGAGATTGGGAAGGTTGTGCCGGCGAAGAAGGTGAAGGCGGTGGATTGCGTGGCGGCGGGGGATACGTTCAATGGGGCGTTTGCGGTGGCGCTTGCGGAAGGGCGCGGGACGGTGGAGGCGGTTGAGTTTGCGCAGAAGGCGAGTGCGATTTCGGTGACGCGCGAGGGGGCACAACCGTCCATTCCGCGGCGGAAGGAAATTCGGTAAGGGATTTACAAAAAGAAAAACAACAACAACTAAAATCAGAAGGAGATTACTATGTTTTATGTGACGGACTATACGTTTGCGGTGATGCTGTGTGTGGTGTGCATGTTTTGTTGGGGGAGCTGGGGGAACACGCAGAAGCTTGCGGGGAAGAGCTGGCGGTATGAATTGTTTTACTGGGATTATGTGATTGGGATTTTGGTGTTTTCGATTTTGATGGGGCTGACGGCGGGGTCGATGGGAGAAGGCGCGGCGTGGGGATTTGTGGCGAATTTGAAGTCGAGTTTTGGAGGGAATTGGTTGTGGCCGTTTATGGCGGGGATTGTGTTCAATGCGTCGAACATTTTGCTTGCCGCGGCGATTTCTGTGGCGGGGATGAGTGTGGCGTTTCCAGTGGGCGTAGGGCTGGCCTTGGTGGGCGGGACGGTGTTCAATTATTTGCAAGATGGGAAGGGGTCGCTTGAGTTGATTGTGGTGGGGCTTGTGTTGATTGTGGCGTCGATTGTGTGCAATGCGCGTGCGTTCAAGATTCGGCAGGCGGCGTGTGGCGAGGCGAATGATGCGGCGCGGGTGCGGAAGGGATTGGTGCTGGCGGTGGTTGCGGGTTTGTTGATGATGTGGTTTTCGCCGCTTGTGAATAAGGTTGTGGACATGGGCTTTATGAAGGGCGCGGCAGAACCGGCGGCGGGGATGATGACTCCGTACGCGGCATTTTTCATTTTTGCGGTGGGGATATTTGTATCGAACTTTGTGTGGAATACGCTGGCGATGAAGCATCCGGTCGCGGGGGAGAAGGTGAGTTATGCGGCGTATTTCAAGGGGGGATTTCCGATTCATTTGGTGGGGGCGTTAGGCGGGATTATTTGGGGGCTTGGGACGTTGTTGTCGTTTGTGTGTGCGGGGGCGGCGGGGAAGGCGATTTCGTATGCGCTTGGGCAGGGCGCGACGCTGGTGTCGGCGCTGTGGGGGATTTTGATTTGGAAGGAGTTTAAGGGTGCGCCGCGCGCGGCACATTTGTTGAACTTGGCGATGTTCGTGTTGTTTATGTTGGGGCTCGCCGGGCTTGTTATGGCCGGGGCGTAAGGGACGAGACGCGGCATGAGCGAAGAGACGGTTGATGTTGCGTTTGTGGTCGCGATGGGGTGCGAGGCGGAGTGCATCATCGCGAACTTGCAGGGTCGGGACGAGCGTGTGATGTGGGGGCGGCGCGTGGTGCGGGGGATGTGGTGGGGGAAGAGTGCCGCGGTGGTGGTTTCGGGGATAGGGAAGGATAATGCCGCGGCCGCGACGCAGTTGGCGTTGAGCGAGTTTCGGCCAGGGGAGATTATCAACTTTGGCGTGGCCGGGGGCTTGCGGGCGACGATGAAGGTGGGCGAGATTTATGAGGTGAGGGCCGCGATTGAGTACGATTTTGATTTGGCGGAATTGAATCAGACGGCGGTCGGGGTTTTGAATGAGCGGAAGGAGAGGGAGATTCCGATAACGGTAGGTTCTGAAGGTTTGGAGGTTTTGGGGACGGGGGATCGGTTTTCGAATGATGGTGGAGATGCCGCGGCACTTTTAGAGATGGGGATTGGGCTGAGGGATATGGAAGGCGCGGCGATTGCGCATGTGTGTGAGACGGCGGGGGCGAGGATGAGGTGCGTGAAGTGCGTGAGCGATGTGCATGGTGTGGGCGAGGCGATGACGGGGCAGTATCAGGCGAATTTGGCGAAGTGCCTGGGGATTTTGAGGGAGTTTTGGCGCGAGCGAGGGCGGGACTAAGGGTGCGAGGCACCCTTAGTCCCCCCTCGACCCCCCTAATCCCACTTAGCGAAAGCACCGCGGCAGAACTGCCGCGGTGCTTTCGCATACTTGGGGATTATGCGAGTTGTGGGGTGGCAATGTGTCGGTTAGCGCGGCAGATTTGGTTGGGGATGGGCTGAAGTCAGGTGGATTACGGGGGGACGTCAGGTGTTTCAGGGGGTGAATTTAGGTTAAAGTATGATACTTTTCGGCAAAAAGTATCATACTTTTTCGGGAAAAGTATCATACATTTTTAAAAAAGTATCATACTTTTGGCTAAATGGATGGGAGGAGAGGGCTGGAGGGGTGGGGGAGGCGACCAAAAGCTGGCGCTTTTGGCACAGAACAAGAGGGGCTTGCGCGGCAGTTTTTGGGAGATGCTTTCCTTTAATTAAAGGTAAAGAAAGGGGATTGAAAGTTGGGCGGAAATATGGTATAATATACCCTTCAACCGCAAAAAGCGGTGTCCGGAGAAGCTCAACATAGTGTTGGGTGCCGAAGGTGTAAGGTCTGCGAAATGGGTCGTGGCCGAGTCTCTCAGGCGAAAGGACGGAAAGGTAAAAAGTAAATAATGTTGGCAACAACGTGGTTGGATACGTTCACGAAGTACGTGAACTTGGTCGATGACAAGGTTTGGGGGACGTCGTTTGAGGTTGGGGGATTTCCTGTACCTCTTTTGATTCTCTTGATTTTGTGTGGGGGTATTTGGTTGACGATTCGTTTGTGCGGGATGCAATTTGTGCAACTGCCGCGGGCGCTCAAGTACATGTTCAAGAATGAGAAGGTGGAGCATGGTGCGAAGGGCGAGGTGACGAGTTTTGGGGCGTTGTGCACGGCTTTGTCGGCGACGATTGGTACGGGGAACATTGTGGGTGTGGCGACGGCGTACGTGGCGGGTGGTCCGGGTGCGTTGTTTTGGATGTGGGTCGCGGCACTTTTTGGTATGGCGACGAAGTATTCGGAAGGACTGCTGGCGGTGAAGTATCGCGACCATGATCCGGAGACGGGGCATGTTTTGGGCGGGCCATTCTACTATATTGAGCGCGGCATGGGCAAGAAGTGGAAGTGGCTGGCGTGCGTGTTTGCGTTCTTTGGGTGCTGCGTGGGGTTGTTTGGTATTGGTACGTTCTCGCAGGTGAATTCGATTTGCGGGTCGATCAAGCAATTTGTGGACCCGAACACGGAATGGGCGGTTGAGATTTTGGGCAATACGTACAGCTGGTCGACGGTGATTGCGTCCATTATTTTGGCGGTGCTGGTGGGGCTTGTTTTGATTGGCGGGCTGAAGCGGATTGCGAAGGTGAGCGAGAAGGTTATTCCGTTGATGGTGATTTTGTATGTGGTGTTTGCGATGATTCTTATCGTGTACAACATCAAGGCGATTCCGGCGGCGTTGGTGTTGATTGTGAAGAGTGCGTTTGGTGTGCAGGCGGCCGCGGGCGGCGTGTTGGGCGCGGTGATTGTGGCGATGCAGAAGGGCATTGCGCGCGGCATTTTCTCGAATGAGGCTGGGCTTGGTTCGGCGCCGATTGCGGCGGCGGCGGCGCAGACGAAGGAGTGCGTGCGGCAGGGTTTGGTGTCGATGACGGGGACGTTTTTGGACACGATTATTGTGTGTTCGATGACGGGCTTGGCGTTGACGTTGACGAGCCAGCCGGTGAGCGCGGCGTCGTTTAGTGGTGTGAGCGAGTTGTACAATGCGGGCGCGGCGGAAGGCGCGGCGGCGACGATGAAGGCGTTCGCGGTGGGCATTCCGTTTTTGCCGGCGTGGGTGACGGATTTGATGGTGGTGATTTCGTTGGTGTTGTTTGGGTTCACAACGATTTTGGGGTGGGATTACTACTCGGAGCGGTGTCTTGAATATTTGTCGAATGGGCGGATGGGCCCGGTGATGGTGTATCGTTGGTTGTACATCCTCGCGGTGTTCATTGGGCCGTACATGACGATTTCTGCGGTGTGGGGGATTGCGGATATTTTCAATGGGCTGATGGCGGTGCCGAATATGATTGCGCTTATCGCGCTCTCGGGCGTTGTCGCGGCGGAAACAAAGAGTTATTTCAAGCGTCTCAAGAATGGTGAGATTAAGGAATAAATTCGCTTAGAAAAGGAGATGCGTCGCAACGGGATGAGTGCCTTGTTGCGGCGCGTTTATATAGAATGAAACAGACACCAAATCCAGAATCGTTTTTGTTGAAGTGGCGTGGCGAGAAGTTGGTCGTGACGCTTGAGTTGGATGAGCCGCGTGCGGGGCGCGCGGCGTTTCGTACGAACTTGGGGCGGGCGCATATTCGGCGCGGCGAAATTATTGCGGAGACGGAACGTGGGGAGACGCCGCTCGCGAAGGCGTGGACGGATTTGCCGATGGAGGAAGTGCGGCCGGGGTTTTTCCGCGGCGAATTTGAGTTGGGTGAGGTGGGACTGTTTTCGGGGAAGGCGTGTTTTTTTGCGGAGGGGTCGCATGTGCCGGAGTGGCCGGAGGGGCGCAATCTGCACGTCAAGGTTGAGAGCGATGAGACGCGCAAGAACAATTCGATTTACACGGTGTTTCCGCGGCAGTTTGGGAGCTTCCGTGAGATTGTGCGGCGCTTGGGCGTCATTATGGACGAGATGGGGTTTCGGATTGTGCAGACGTTGCCGCCGTTCCCTGTGCCGACGACGTATGCGGTGATGGGCGAGTATGGGTGCCCGTTTGCGGCGCTGGACTTTTTGTCGGTGGATCCGGCGATGGCGGAGTTTGATGAGCGTGCGACGCCGCTGGACCAATTCAAGGAGTTGATTGATGCGGTGCATGCGCGGCGTGGTTTGTTCTTTGTGGATTTGCCGGCGAATCATACGGGGTGGGCTTCGACGTTGCAGACGCATCATCCGGATTGGTTTCATCGCGCGACGGATGGGCGTTTCATTTCGCCGGGGGCGTGGGGAGTTGAATGGAAGGACCTTGTTGAGCTGGATTACACGAATCCGGAATTGCGTGCGTATATGGCGGACGTGTTTTTGTTTTGGTGTCGCAATGGGGTGGATGGATTTCGGTGTGATGCGGGGTATATGATTCCGCTCAAGACGTGGGAGTACATTGTGGCGCGGGTGCGGGATGAGTATCCTGACACGGTGTTTATGTTGGAAGGATTGGGCGGCGAGTTGTGTTTGACGGATGCGCTTTTGTCGGAGGCGAATTTGGATTGGGCGTATTCGGAGATTTTCCAGACGTATGACCGCGGCGCTTTTGAATGGTATTTGCCAAAGGCGATTGAGCGCTCGGAGAAGTTTGGCACGCTTGTTCATTTTGCGGAGACGCATGATAATGATCGGTTGGCGAAGCGTGGGCAGACGTATGCGAGGATGCGTGTGCAGCTCGCGGCACTTTTGAGTTGGCAAGGTGCGTGGGGAATTGCGAATGGCGTGGAGTGGTATTGCGATGAAAAGATTGATGTTCATGGCAAGAACAATTTGAACTGGGGCGCGAGCGAAAATATGCTGCCGCTCATCGGGCGGCTCAATCGCATTCTCAATACGCATCCGGCGTTTTGTGGGGCTTCGCATTTGAAAGTTGTGACGCGGGGGGATGGCAATACGCTTGCGGTGGCGCGTGATAAGGGCGTTCTTGTTTTGGCAAATTTGGATTGTGAGCATGCGGCGAAGATTGATTGGGACCGCGGCACTTTTTCTGCGTCGGAAGGATTTGATTTGCTGACGGATCGCACGGTGAGTTTGCTGGGGCCTGTTGATTTGGGACCGGGCGAAGTGTTGTGTTTGCAAGATACGGCTGCGCAGGTGGAGACGGTCGAGGCTGTGGAAAAAGTGCCGCGGACGGAGGCGACTTTCCATTGGGTGTTTCCGCGCGATGTGAAGCGTGAGGTGTGTGTGCCTGAACGGCAGATGGTGGAGTTTTCGGCGCCGTATCATTTCCGTGTGCGCATTGTGGATCCGGCGACGGGTTGCACGGTGCGGGTGCAGCGTTCGAAAGAAATTTCTGCCGCGGAACATGTGGCCGCATTTGTTGCGCCGAAGTACATGGGCGATGGCACGCGGTGCCGTCATTTGCGTGTGGAGATGGTGGTGTATACGCCGAACAATTCGACGCGCACGGCTTCGGCGTTTTTGATTCCGCCGTCGAATGATACGGCGCGCGTGCGTGTGGTGGCGATGGGCGATGAAGTGCGGAAGCATCCGAATTGGCGGACGATTCTTTCGAACGGTGCGGGCGCGGCGAGCCAGTTGCGTTTGGGTTGGGGCGAGATTGCGAGTCAGTACGATGCGATTCTCGCGGCGAATCCGAATCCGACGTGTCCATCCGATCGCGTCAATTTGTGGACGCGTACGCGCTGCTGGTTGCAACGTGAAGGGTATGTGCGCGAGATTGATGTGCGGTGTTTGACGAAGGTGGAGGCGGATCCGGCGGGGCGTTTCGCGCGGTGGTTTTTCTGCGTGCCGTGTGGCATGGGGCGCACGACGGCGTTTACGTTTGAGGTCTCGCTTGTTCCGAATGTGAACGCGGCAAATCTTGTCGTGACGCGTGTGGATGCGGGTGCGGATGATGTGGGCGATCAAGTTCGCCTTGTGTTTCGTCCCGATATTGAATGGCGCTCGTTCCACGAAAAGACGAAGGCTTATGCGGGCGCGGAAAACTTGTTCCGCGAAAAAAGTGCCGCGCTCAAAGGCGAGCAGCAAGGCTTCGTGTTCAATCCGTACAATGGCAAGTTCGTCCTCACGATTGAGAATGGCGTCTATCATCACGAACCGCAATGGACGTATGGCGTGGCGCATCCAGAAGAAGTCGAACGTGGGCAGGGACCGGATAGCGATCTCTTTAGTCCAGGCTGGATTTCGGCTGACCTCAAGCGCGGCGATCGCGTTATTTTGCATGGCGAGATGAATCCCGCCGCGGCAAAAACAAAGGCCGCGAAAAAGCTCAAGGTGCCACACTTCCCGATGCGCAAGGCGAATAAACAACTTCTCACGATTGGCGAAGCGATGCGCCCGGCGCTCGACCTTTTCATTGTTCGGCGCGATGAACTCAAGACGGTCATTGCGGGCTATCCGTGGTTCCTCGATTGGGGACGCGATACGTTCATCGCCATGCGCGGTTTGATCACGGCGGGCAAGATTGAGGAGTCCATTGCCATCTTGCGTGCGTTTGCCGCGTTCGAAGAAAATGGTACGTTGCCCAACATTATTTATGGCAAGACGGCTGGCAACCGCGACACATCTGACGCGCAACTTTGGTTCATCTTGGCCATCAAGGAAATTCTTGCCGCGCATCCTGAACTCGATTTGAGTGACTTGCGCCCGACGTGCGAATCCATCATCGATCATTACATCGGTGGCACGCCCAACGGCATTCACATGGACCAAGCTTCGGGCCTCATTTGGTCGCCCTCGCACTTTACGTGGATGGACACGAACTATCCTGCGTGCACGCCGCGCATTGGCTACCCTGTCGAAGTTGAAGCTCTTTGGATCCTCGCGCTTGAATTCCTCGGCCGCAAGACGCTCGCCGAACTCGCGCGTGCCAACTTTGAGCGCCTCTTCAAATGGCCGGACCACGGCTATCGCGATTGCCTCGCCGCGCCGAATGGTGAACCTGCCGCGCAAGCGACGCCGGAAGATACGATTCGCCCGAATCAACTCCTCCTCATTTCAATTGGCATTTCGAAAGATCCGTCCATCGTTCAAGCTTGCGAAGAGCTCTTGATTCCAGGTTCAATTCGCACGCTCAACGCCGCGCACCCACTCTATCGCGCGGCCTACACAGGCGATGAAGACACGAGCCGCAAACCCGCCTATCATAATGGCACGGCGTGGGGCTGGCCTTTCCCGATGTTTGCGGAGGCGATGTTCAAGACGGGACTTGCCACGAAAGAAATGGCGCGGCAGATTTTGGCCTCGATCGTCGAAAATCTCAACACGGGTTGCTTGTGCCACATGAGCGAAATTGCGGACGCCGATGCGCCCCACGCCCAGAAGGGCTCCTGCGCCCAAGCTTGGACGGAGAGCGAAGTTCTCCGCGTTTGGCTCCTCCTTGGCGGAAAGTAAATTCATTTCACCTCGCACATGTTCAAGCGGCAATACATTCTTCTTGTTTGTGCGTGCTGGTGCTTTTTTGCCGCGGACGCGAGCGCGGCAGATTTGCCACGCGTGAATGTGGAGCTCGAAGCGGACGTGGAAAGTGCGTATCAGGCGCATGGCGCGATTATGGATCGACGGCCGTTCTCGGCGCAATATGCCGCGATGACGGTGGACTTTGATGCGCTCGGTTATGTGGGCGGTTATGCGTGGAGCGTGTCGGGCATGTCGCGCGGCGGGCAAAGTACGGCGCATCGCAATTTCTATAATGAGGTTGATTATGCGCTTTATTATGGATACAAACTGAAGGTGGCGGGCGAATGGATTTTGGATTCGCGCATTCAAGGGCAGTGGGCGACGTTGCCAGGGTTCAGGCCGCATTATGGAACGTTTGGAGAAGTGAATGTTTTGCAGTCGTTTGAGAATCCGTATGTGGTGCCGTATTATTTGTATCGCAGTCGTCAAGATCGCGGGTTGTGGAATTATTGGGCCGTTGGATTGCGGCGCTCTTGGAAGCTGTGCGAGGAGTGGTCACTCCTCACAAAGGTGTATGGCGACTTTGGCGACAATCATCATTCGCGTGCGGTGTATGGTGCCAATCCCAATAAGTGGAATGGCGCGTATCGTTCGGGCCTGACGGCACTCAATGTATTTCTGCGGCTTGATTATGCGTGGACGAATTGGATGAGCCTTTTTGTTTTTTTGCATCAGTTTGATGTGGTGCGCTCAGATGCACGCGATGCGTTGGACCACTCAAGTGCAATTGAAGCGACGAAGGATTTGCTGATGGCTGGCGTCGGCATCACGCTCACCTTTTGAGCGCGGCAGATTTTCCTACGGGGGAAAATGGTCGCTTCCCTTAGAGAAGATGGTGCGATTCCTGCTATTCTTTGGTACGATTTGACAGCCAGAAAGGGAAAACCACATGTGACTTTTTAAAAAACCACGGGTGACTTTTCTTAAAACCACATGTGGTTTTTTAAAAAGTCACATGTGGTTTTATCCAAGACAGCCAGGGAGCGTACCATCAAAACCCCCTTGCCCACCCATCAAAACCCCCTCCCGCGACCATTTTCAGGGCCTCCCGCGGCAGAAAGTTAGGCGACATATTCGAGAAGGCGCCGCTTGCGGCTGGGGAGACGTAAGCGCCGAATGGCTGTAACTTCAATTTGCCTAACGCGTTCGCGTGTGATGTTGAAGTATTCACCCACCTCTTCCAAGGTCCGCGGAATGCCGTCTACGAGTCCATACCGGAAGTTGACGACTTCGCGTTCGCGTTCGCTGAGGGTTTGTAGCGCAAGTTGAATTTGTTCGTGCATGAGGGAACCTTCCGTTGAGGTGCGCGGGTTGCCTGTTGTGTTATCAGGCAGAAGGTCACCGAGGCACGTGGCACTATCATCCGCGACAGTTTCTTGCAAGGAGATGGTGTGTGCGGAGACCTTCAAACACGCGCGAACTTCCTGTGCATTCATGTTGCATTCGGCGGCCAATTCTTCATCCGTCGGCTTGCGCCCAAGGCGATGTAAGAGCGTACGTTCGGCGCGGCGAATCTTCATAAGAGTGTCAAGTAAATGAACTGGCAAGCGAATGGTTTTCGCCTGATCCGACAGCGCACGCGTTGAAGACTGCCGAATCCACCAAGTCGCATACGTTGCAAAACGATAACCGCGGCGGAATTCAAATTTGTCCACGGCCTTCATCAGCCCAATGTTTCCTTCCTGAATCAAGTCCAGAAGCGAAAGCCCATGGTGCATCAACTTTTTCACAACAGAAACGACCAGCCGAAGATTGGCTTCGACAATTTTTTGCCGCGCGTTTCGTCCTTCACGAAGGGCATTGCGCAACGTCTCCAAGCGCGGCAAAAATTCGCTGATGGGGCAACCGCATTTTGCTTCGTATGGGGCTACCTCACGTTGAAGTTTGGCGAGCAGCTGTGTGCGCTTTTTGCTTTCACGCTTTTGGAGAAGCGCGGACATTTGTGTCGCAATCTTATGTGCCGGGCGATAAATGTCTTCAAGAATTTGATCGTAGAGAGATTCCACATATTTCTTTTCGAAGCACATTTGCTTTTTGCATTGTGCGAGGGCCGCGGCACTTTTTGCACGCTTCAGCGCGCGGCGAAATTCGGCCAATTGGGCAATGTACGCTTCACGCTTGCCAGGAAAATCTTCTGATACAAGACGATCAAAACGTTCCTCTTGCGATTCAATCTTGTTGAGCGCTTGGCTATAAAAATTTGCCGCGAACGGGAAGGAGTGGAAAATCTTTTCGCATGTTGCCTCGGCTTGTTCAATGCGCGTGAAGATCTCAATTTCTTCTTGCGGGCTGATACGTTCCATCGCGCCCATCTGCCGCATATAAAGGCGAAGGGGATCATCCAACGTTTCATCTGGAAGAATGTGTTCCTTGGCCTGACGCCACTTGGGAAGTTCATCTTCACGCAAAATTTCAACGTTGAGATTCTCAAGCATCTTGAGATAATGATCGGTTGTCACTTCATCCACTAAATGCTGCGGCATCATCTGATTGAGTTCATCAAACGTGATGTAGCCCCCATTTTGCTGGGCACGAGTTTGAATCTCGCGAAGGCTCGCCATAATTTCTTCGGCGCGCAAACTGGAAATGTCCATGATGGAAGGCGCGGCACTTTCCTCGCTTGCGCTCTCAAGCGTGGCGTCTTCATTCCCTTCTTCTTCCGTGACAATTGAAGAGGCGAGCTCTTCCAAGTTAGGCGTCTTTTCGTTCTTGTTTTTCTTGTTCGTTTTCTTCATGGTTGTGTTCTTTTGGTGTTGAGAAGTTGATGTCCAATATCCTAACTTCCCCCGCGGCAAAAAATCTGCCGCGGAGGAGTCAAGAAAATTAGGCACACAAGGATGATTCATCTGGACAGAACTTGGCAATGAGTGCAACAAGGTCATCACGATACCACGGAAATTCAATCTCTTCCCCAGCCTCCAAAATCGAGAGACAATGGTCACAGTAGTTGGCCATCGCGGCAATGGCCTCATCCTTGCTGAGATTATGTTCCATAATCTCCTGGATGTATTTGCCCAAATGGCACATCATGGTTTCTCCCATGAGGATGACTTCAGGATCATTTGCAACGATAAGCCCGTTCAGGCTCTTGATGAGGTTATTCATAGGTGTGTTGGGTGTGTTATTTTGAGCGGTGATTTTATTCATAGTTGTTTCGTGAATCGTGTTCATTTTTTAGTTCCTACATTAATATTAACGGTTGAGAGCGGAAAATCTTACGCGCCTTTTGAAACTTTTTTTATTTTTTTCTTCGCTTAGACGCAGAAGCCAATGCGCGGACACGTGGCGTTACCAGCCTTCTTGAGAAGACTTTCCTCTTGCAAGGCGGCGATGCGCTCAAAGTTCGTTTGATTCTCATTAAGATAGAAAGTTTCTTGGCGCACAGTGCGGAAGTCGCCTGGCGTCAAGTTGCGCAACTTTTTCAACTGGGCAAATTCATCAGGCGTCAACGTTGTTTTGAACATGCGCTCAAAGAAGAGCTTCTTGCCATCATCATCGAGGTAATCAAATTCAAGCTTGAACGTGAAGCGGCGCAACGTGGCGGGATCAAGCTTTTGCGCGAAGTTTGTCGCGGCCAGAAAGATGCCATTGAAATTTTCCATTTGTTGGAGAAGTTCATTGACTTGGGAAACTTGCCAACTTTGCTGGGCATTTTCACGGCTGAAGAGGAGCCCATCAATTTCATCCAGGAAGAGGATGGCGTGATTGGATTCAGCCTCAGAAAATGCCGCGGCGAGGTTTTGTTCAGTTTCACCCACATAGCGGCCCAAGATGTCACTGCCTTTTTTTACAAGAACCTCAAGCCCAAGTTCCTTACCGAGAAATTTGACAAATTCAGTTTTGCCAGTTCCAGGAGGACCAAACATCAGGAGATTCATGCGGGGCTTATCTTCGGATGCGGTATTGAAGTCATCATCCAAATAATTTCGAACGGCAGGCACAATCTTTTCAAGCCCAATTTTGCTTTTGATGTTGAGTCCTTCAATGGAATAATTTTTTGCAGGCGTGAATTTATTTTGCTCTTGGACGGGTAACCCCATCAGCTGGCAATGCGGTTTCATGAGCTTGGCAATGAGAGAGGAAACCGAGGTCGTTTTGCCGCGGTACATTTTCTTGACGTTGCTGAGAACGGTTGCAATGCCACCTGCGGACGTTTCGTATTTTTCTGCATACATCTTGATATCGTTTTGCGAGATGATATGCGAGAGATTCAATTTTTGAACGAGGTTGCGCCAGATAGAGATGCGTTGGGTGGCGTTCATTCGTTCAAAGTGAATGGAATAATCGAAGCGGCGGCGAACCGATTCGTCCATCACATATGCGGGTGCGTTGCAAATCCAAATGGCGGGCAAACGCATATCATCAAGGAGTGAATTGATTATACCTTTTTCGGTTGTGTTGCCATTCCCAAAGTACGCGCCAAAAATGCCACCGCCCGAACTCGAATTATTGCGCAGAAGTTCATCAGCTTCATCGATGAGCATGATATTTTCGGAGGGGTCTTCTTGATCGTTACAGACTTGAATGCCAGCCATTCGTGCATTGGAATTCAAACCTCTGCCGTGGGTGCTGTCACCTTGCGTGATTTCAAGCGCGGTGCGACCAAGTTCTTTTGCGAGCGTTTTGGCAAAACTTGTCTTGCCCGTGCCAGGCGCACCATACAAAAGAATGTTGCACGCGCCTTTTGATGCGGCAATCATCTCTTTGATAACCTCACCATCTTTTGTTGCCAGCTCACCATAGTATTCCCAAGGCAAAATATCTTTTGTGTTGATTTTTTTGTAGTAACTTTGTTCAAGTGCCTCGGATTCAGCCCCATTGATAAAACTCGAAAGACAGTAATTATTGAAGTCCCAATCATCATCCAAAAACCCGAATTTGTGAAGTTTGCCGCGGGGCGACAACGCATCCAAAACCTCATCAAAAGAGCGATCAAGCGCCATCGCATAAAAACGAAATTTGTCGCGGACTTGAATCCTGCAAGGCCAGAAAAACGAGCCTTCACGCACGAGATAGGTGAGAATCAAAACTTCACTTTCAAGATCGGAAAGCTTGAACGTCTTCTTGATTCCGGTGAAACGTTTGGCAAGGGCATCTTTCGTGTTGATCGGATTTTTTGCAACCAAATAATTCTTGATGCCTTCAAGGATAACGCGGCACTTTTTGCGCATCTCTTGGTTATGCCAAAGAGCCTCAAAAATTTCATCAAGCGAACCATTGAAGTTGAGGCGATAGCGCGGATTCGGGACCTTCGTCAAGGTCTGAATTTCATTCATATCGTAGGCCGTCATAATGAGGTCAACCGCCTGTTCGTGATTGACATTCTCATTCATGAAATCGAAGAAGTCATTGTTGGTGATCTCCCCCTTATAATTCTTAACCATGTTCCCCCAAAACTTCAAGGATTTGGTGAACACAAAGTTTTGAATAATGTCAGTGAATTTTGCCATATTGAATTTCCCTTATTTTCGATGTTGAAGAGTGATGAGATTGGAAGGCGATTAGATGCCAAAGAACTCATCGGCGGACACGACTTCATGTCTGCTATAGGTGTGGCGAGAAGAGGATTTATTTTCCTGGGAATCTTCCGGTGGGTAGAGAAGATTTTCAAGGGGCTGTTCCTCTTTGGCCTTGGCTTCGAGAAGATTGCGGGCCGTTTTGCGCGAAACCCCATTCAACTTCATCACCATTTTCACTTTGATTTCTTCAAACAGTTTATCCATAATTGATTTATTCCTTTTTTGTTTTTATGACTTTTTATTCGACAACACATTTGATGGAATTTCTCACTCGAGACATTTCCACCGTGTAATTGACTAGAATTGCATCATCCTTCAAACCTCCTTCCTTTGTTTTTGTTTCTTCCCCTCATTCCCCCCGCATATATATTTAACGGCTGAGAAGCGAATTTCTTACGCGGGATTTGAAAAAAAGTTAAAAAAACTTTTGCCGCGCCCAACCAAACCACATTTCATGAAAAGTGGTTTGCCCCTATTT
>CAVGIZ010000025.1:0-1711 GCA_963629255.1 Anaerovoracaceae bacterium | reverse complement strand
GAATCAAACCATTGACCACATTTTATAAAATGTGGTCACATAAATACACACATCAAACCTTCACCAATGCCAATAAAACAAGGTGAATCCTCCTCCACATTTTATAAAATGTGGAGGAATTCCCGCGGCACATTCCCCCGCTCTTGGGCGGTTCTTTTACTTCTTATACTTTCGCATCCATTTGATGCAATGCTCGGGATATTTATTTTGAAGTGATTTCCAGTCGAACTCGTCTAATTTTGACCAATCGCACTTTTTGGCGAATTGTGGCTGGAATGAAAGTAGCCAAACCCAGTCAAGATTGTTCAACTTTGTCCAATTGCATTTCTTGGCAAAACGCGGCCAATTTGATAATAAACGTGCCCAGTCTTGCCCGTTGAGCTTTTCCCAATCACACTTCTTGGCAAAGCGTGGCTGACTCAGCAACAAGTAACGCCAGTTGTGGTTATCAAACTTTTTAAAATTGCACTTCGCGGCAAATTGTGGTTGCTCGGCAAGGAGTTCAGCCCAATGCTCAGGCACAAGCTTCCCCCAATCGCACTTCGCGGCAAATTGCGGTCGCCCTTTCAATAAGCGAACCCAATCTTCACCCGTCAACCATTCCCATTTGCATTCGCTCGCAAACTGTGGGCACGCCGTCAAAAACCATCCCCAGTCCTGGGGCGCCAACTTCTTTCGGTTGCACTTTTCAATGAATTGTGGTTGCCGCGACAAAACCTGCGCCCAGTTTCGCCCATCAAACTTTCCCCAAGCACACTTTTCAGCAAACTGTGGATATTTTGATATCAGCCGGGACCAATTATAACCGCTCAACTTACGCCATGCACACTTCTTGGCAAACTGTGGCTTCCGCAATAATAATTCCATCCAATCGGAACCCTTTAGTTTCTTCCAATCGCATGTCGCGGCAAACTGCGGCTGCTGGGCTAATAAAATGACCCAATCTGCACCCGAGAACTTTTTCAAATTGCACTTCTTCGCAAATTTTGGTTGCCTGCAGAGGAGCTCAGAGAAATGCATGGGACTTAACTTCTTCCAATCACACTTTCTGGCAAATTGTGGTTGCTTCGTCAACAGGAGAGCCCACTCGAGGCCATTCAATTTTGACCAATCGCACGCCGCGGACAACTGAGGCTGTTCAGAGAGCAGAAAAGCCCAATCAAAACTATTCAACTTTGACCAATCGCATTTTTCGGCGAATTGTGGTTTAAACCGTAATAAGAAACACCAGTCATGACCGGATAGACTCGACCAATCACATTCTGCCGCGCCGTTTGAATTTGGCGCAAGAATTTGGCCCCAATCAGATTCTGATAAGGCGTTTGATGCATTCTTTTCCTTTGTTTGTTTCATCGCTGCAGACCTTTATTTCGTTAGACCTCTTTGAAGTGACGGAACATATTGTACCATATTTGGCTTAGTTTTTCAAGGGGTATTTTGGAGTTTAGTGTTTTTTGTTTTGTGCCTATCAGCCTCTTCACCTTTCCCCGCGGCAGATTTACGCGCGTAACTCAGCCGCGTTACGCGCGTAACCTAGCAAAATTACGCTGTCATTGCCCTCCAATCTCGGCGTAATTGACCTACAGTTCCAGCGTAATTGACCTGCAGTTTCAGTGTAACAGTTCATTATCCGCGGCAGATTTTGCGCACAAAATTTCGTCCCACTTTTCATGAAAAGTGGGACGAAACATCACCATCCCCAATAAAATAA
>CAVGIZ010000024.1:0-16956 GCA_963629255.1 Anaerovoracaceae bacterium | reverse complement strand
CCCATCCGCACATCGCGCTCCTGCACATAAATCCACGTATCCGGCACAATGTTGTTGACCGTCTTGAACGCCGTCTTATTCTTAATCGCGAGCTTATCAACGAGTAGCCCCACCGTGATAAAATCGCGATACGGAAGCTCCGCGGCAATTTTCGCAACCTCCTCCGGCACCCCTTCAAACGCCCCCACCAAATCCTTTACCGGCATCGAAGAAAACACTGCATCCGCGGCAATTCTTTCGCCGCTCTCCGTGCACACATTCGTGATCACCCCATCCTTCGCCTCAAGCCCCACAACGCGCGTCTCAAGCCGAATCTCCACACCCTTCGCACGTAAATCATCCGCCAGCGTCTCCCACAATTGACCCGGCCCCTTCTTTGGATAAATAAACTCCTCAATAAGCGACGTCTCTTTCTTGCCACCCTTCGGAATAAACACATTCAAAATCGCCTTCCACAGCGAAAGCCCCTTCACACGCTGCGCACCCCACTCCGGCGAAATCTTCGACGGATGCACGCCCCACAACTTCTCCGTATAATCCTCAAAAAACATCGAATACAAAACACGCCCAAATCGATTGATATAAAAATCTTCCAACGACTTCTCCGGACGCTTGAAACACATGCTATACAAATAACTCCAACCCGCCTTCCACGTCCGCACAAGCCCCATCGCCAAAAACGTCGCCGGCTTAATCGAAATCGGATAATCAAAAAAGTGCCGCAAATAATAAATGCGACTCACCCGATGCCGCCGCAACATCACGCGGTCCACCTTCTCTGGATCCGGCCCGCCCACTTCCACATGGCACTCACGCCCCAAAAGCAAATCATCCTTCGATGGCGAACCTTGCACTGGCATCAACTTCGCCCACAAATCATTCACCTCTTGCGACTTCGAAAAGAACCGATGCCCACCAATATCAATCCGACAATCAATCCCCATGCACCGCCGTCCGCGAAATCCCACCAATATGCGGCGACTCTTCCAAAACAACAACATCCCAATCCTCGCCACCTTTCGTGACAAGCTCATACGCCGCGGTCAATCCCGCCGGCCCTGCACCAATAATCACCGCTCGCTTCTTCATTTCACTTCTGCCTTTCCATTAAAGATGAGAATCTTGCGCCCAAGGTAGTTCCACGCCAGAACCGCCCCCGTCACCAAAATCTTCACAATCATATAGTTCCAACCAAGAACCGCAACCCCCAGCCACATCCCAAGCTCCGTCCACCCAAGCCCCAAAAGTCCAATCACGCCAAACGTCAAAAACGCCGCAACACTTCTGCCGCGCCCACGATCCTTCGCCTGCGTAAAAACAAACATCAGCGACAACGCATAGTTGACCGCAAGCCCCACAATAAACCCACACACCGTCGCGATATACACGCCACCCGCCCACGCCTTGAAAATCAATTCTTGCGTCAAAACAAGCGTCCCAAAATCCGCGACAAACGCAATCCCGCCCACGATGGCATATCGCAGGAACTCAAAAATAAGCACCTTCAAATCTTCTCTGTTCACGAATCAACCTTCCTCTTGCTAATAAGAATACCTATATTATACCATATTTCGCGGCAGATTTCAACCAAATCCATTCACCTACCACACCCGCCCACGTTGCAACAAACGAAAGCCATTTGAATTTATTCGAAAGCCAATCGTTCATACCTTATTTGAGCCTAAACTCTTTTCTATAAAGGAATGCAAGAAAAACCAACGTTGATACCGCCCAAATTGAAACCCTCTCAACTTTAGTCACCATCCGTATCCATGACAAATCTGCTCCACCAAAACTCTTATTCAAAACCAATACCGCCGCCAAAACCGCCGCGATACAATAATAGGCCTTCGCAAACCTCCATCTCTTCGCCTTCTGCATTTCAAGCACCTGCCCCACCAAAATAATAAATGCAGGCAACAAAATGACTCAATCGTATGTCGCACAATAAGTCCAAACAGGAATCGCCAACATAACAGGCATGCAACAAACAAGAAAATCGTGATGCTTACGCAAGCACCACGTCGCAAGCCCCGTCAAAATAAAGAATGTCGCCATCACAACAATTGTCGACCTTCCACCCAGTACTGATTCGAAGATCTTCGCAATAAACATCTTTGCCGAAGATGTTCCACCTATTTGCGGAACTTGTAAAATCAAATCAATCACACTTTCCTGAACAATGAAAGAGGTCGCCACCGTCGCCGCTATACAAACTGCCGCGGCCGTTACAATTGTCAAATAACGACGCTTCCAAAGTAAGGGCCAAACAAACAATAATCCAACTTGAGGCTTAATCATCATCACAGCCCAAATAATACCCGCAAGAATCGTATGGTTTTTCTCAAGTGCCTTATTCATGAGAAGAAGCAACGCTAAAATAAAAACGCCATAATTGAGCGAGTAAAAACATTCTGCCAAATCGCATGTTATCAACGCGAGCGAAAGTCCAACAACAAACCAGTAATTTTCAAATCGTTCCTTCGCAAGCTTCACACTCTCACACACAACAAAGCAAAGACACGCCCAGAAAAAGAAGGTCATCAGAACAAGATACGCACGTTCAGAAAGCCACCCATACCAATAAAACATCGTCGTGTGCCAAGGTGGATAAGCATGAACCATCGCATCATCCGCCGCGTGCGGCACATCCGCTTTATCACCGCGCGGTAGCGGAGTAAAACCCGGCAACGTCGTCTCACGATTCCAAATCCGAAACGAATTTACGCCCTGATGCGCGCAACAAATTTCATTACGCCTCAATCGAGCATCCCATCCATAAAAAATGTCATTGGACAAATACCGCGTAAACCGCAAAACCTGTCCTCCAAAAATAAGCGCCAACAGAATAAAAAGCGCAACTGTCAATCGCTTGATATTACTTGTCTTCATTGTACTCTTTCTCCAAATCCATTCGTCTACCATACCCGCCCCACGGTGCGGGTAAAATACTGTACCTCCACTTGCGACAAATCCTTTTTGAGCGTCGCGGGACTCCCCGCATAAAGCGCAGATCCTTGTGTTTGCTTCTTTGTCAGCACACTCCCCGCGCCGAGGACGGAATCATTCGGCAAACCGCTCCCGGGCAGAAGAATCGAGCCTGTCCCGATGAAGCAATAATCACCAATTGAAATCGGCTGACACGTTTGATGCGAGGAATAAACATCGATTGAGTGCGTCAAAATTTGGCTACGAAGCCCCGCAATCGTGGAAAAGGCTCCAATCGTCACGCCACCCGTGCAATCAATAAAGTGCCGCGAAATAATCGAAGAATGTGACCCGAGTTCAAGTCCGCATCGACGATTTTCCACTTCAGGGAACGACGTCTCCCCCGTCGTGGGAAAACCTGTAATCCAATTCAAGGAGCCAATATCGGAATGATCATGGACAATTAAAAAATCAATGTACCGAACGACATTCAAGCTCCCAATCGAGGCATCTTCGCCAAGACTTACGTTTTTACAGAAAAGGAGACTCCGCCCGAGGCGCGAGGTTTTTGCAAGCTTCCAGCCAAATGCTTTCGCATAAAGTGCTTTTCGAAGGCTATGTGGCAAAAGCCAACCAAGAAGGAGAATGAAAAGTCTCATCTCCGTTTCCTTTCATTTTCTTCAATTTCCCGAATCATCTCATAAGGAAGCGGTTGCTTCCCCAGGCGCACCGCCCGTGCAAGGAGAATCGCCACAAAGAACATTGGGTTCGAAAACCGATCACCAAAAGGGGAAAAGAAGATATTCCAAAGGACACTAGGGATAGAACATACAAGCCACGCATACCATTGAGGCACCGCATAGCAATCTTGGTGCAAAAAGCGAAACAAAACATAAATAATATAAACCCAAAGAATGAGTCCAAAGATTCCATACCACAACCAATATGAGAAAATATAAGAATGCGCTCCAAGAAGCGGGGCACGATTTGGATTATATTCTTTCCACACCAACACCCCCTTAATATCCTCATCCGTCCCGTATTTAAAGATAAAATCCTCAATGTAACCATTTGTATCAACAGCCCAAGGGCCAAATCCCACAATCGGTTTTTCAAAACAAACAAAGAGTCCGGCGAATGTCTCTCCTCGTCCACCCATCAAAAGTGAAAGAACACCTTCGCCTCGTTTCGTTTGATTTTCGTATTTTGCACGTGAATCTTCACCCATCAACCCACTTTTCGCTGCATACGAATAAAAGGCTTTCGCCGCAAAAATAAAGATAATCCCCAAACAAAGAAGGGTAATAAAATGCCGAGAAACGCGCTTCATGGTCCGCATTGATTTCCCGCCCAATAAAAGAAGGCCTATAAATCCCAATGTGCCCAAAGCAGCCGAGCGCCCACTCGTAGAATTGAGAATAGGGAGTAGCCCAACAATTCCAATAATCAAGACATCCCACCACATCGGCGTATGCAGATAAAATGCTTTGGTGGGCAACGCAGAAAGAGACCCAAACCGCGTCAAAAAATAAAATTTGTTATTGACAATTTCCTCAGCAACCGCCATACCACCAGGGCCACCTGCCATGCCCGTTGCCCCCGTAATCTCTGCCGAATTCTGGAAAATAAAGATATTTAAAATGCAAGACAATGCAGACCCGACGAGGAACCATTTATAACAATTCATATTTTTGCGGAGCATCCAATGCCCCACCACAATTGCACACACAAACAATCCTGTTGCCGCCAATCCGCGAAGGGTCTGTTGGAAAGTTGAATGATTCACCCAACATGAAATCGCACAACCAATAACTACTAACACAGCCAGCCAAAAATAAGTCGTAACCCCATTCCGCTTCATATACCGGTACTCTTCAAAAAGGATACACGGGAACATCGCGAGAGCAATGGCCTCGGCAATACTCAAAGACCACCACACCTGAAAGGCAGAGCAAAGCCCCATCAGGAAGGCAAATTTATTTGTATTATCGTTTCGTCTCATTTTGATTCGAGCAATTCTTGATAAATGTGCTTAACATTTTCCGCGTAAGCTTCCCACGTATATTTCTTAAGCGTCTCCGTGGCCGCAAGCCCCGCGCGGCGCATTTCCTCTGGATGCGTCACCAGCCAAAGAATCTTCTCCACGATGGAGTCGGGATTCTTCTTCTGAATCAAAAAACCATCCGTCCCATCCGTCATCGGCAACCCCGTCTCAAATGTACACACCACACACAGCCCCATACTCATCGCTTCAAAAGCACTCTTTGCACATCCCTCCGACAAAGAAGGGAAAAGATAAATCTGATGCGTCCGCATCACCTCACACATTTCATTTTGTGGAACATGCCCCTTGAAGTCAATCTTCTCCATCGCCTTCGGATACCGCTCCTTCTGTTCATCGGAAATCGTCGGAACACCCAAAACCGTCACCTCAAAATAAAGATTCGAATCACACAGCTTTTCAATCGCCGCGAGGAAATCTTCATTCCCTTTATGCGGCGCAAAAGGCCCCGAAAAAACAAGACGCAAAGGATGGTCCGCCGATTGCCCAATCCCCGTCAAATCCTCATTCCAGGTCTTGAGTCCACTAAACTTTTGATCAAGCCCCATATAAACAACCCGAATTTTCTCTTCAGGATAGCCATACTGCAGAAACGTCCACTTGACAAAATCGCAATCCACCATCAAAAGGTCAGCCTCATCACAATCTTGCTGCACCGTCCACCAATACGACCACGATCCCCACTTCTCGTTCGCCACATGCTCAATAATGTATTGGGACGCACCCGCCGAATGATCCACCAAGACTTTGATGCCGCGCTTCCGAGCCGCGGCAATTGCATGCCGCCCGAGTCCACTCTTCACATGCGCAATTTGATAATCCCCTTTCTTCAAAAGCCGCGCCATCGTGCGCCCATGCATCCAAAAGCCCACTTTCACCGCCCAATTCCACAAACGCTCATTCGCCCACACACGACTAAACAACATTTGAAGAATCGTTTGCACGGCTTCCGCCCAAAAGTCACCAAAGTTATGCCCCTCCAATGCGGGCGTCGTGCGCCGCGTAAACCCATAAATAAGTCCCCGCCGCCCCACAATCTTCTCCGCCACGTGCGCAAGCCAGCTATGTTCAGGATCTTTCAGCACCCATCCTTGCGTCAAGTCGGCATCCACCCCCGCCCGCCGCAACGAATCCGCGACTTGAATAAAGTGCCCCCGCCCCAACGTCGTCACCAACGCCCGAATCGGGCGTTCCTCTTTTGCCATCTCTTGATTGTCATTATTCATGCCCGATTCCTCCGAACTTCCAAAACGCTTTTATAAACATCTGTCGTTTGCTGTGCGCACTTGTCCCACGAGAAAAGTGATTTTCTCTGAAGGCCCTTCTCGATCAACTCTTGCCGCAACGCTGAATCCTCTAAAAGTCTTGAAATTTGAGTTCTGAGTCCAGCATCATCCCCCACCTCAAAATAAAGCGCTGCATCGCCGCCCACCTCGGGGAAGCAACTCGCCTTTGATAGAATAACTGGACACCGCGCGGCAAATGCATCCAGAATAGGAATCCCAAATCCTTCATACAGCGAGGGATAAACAAACGCAACCGCATATCGTAAAAGTGTAGGAATCTCGTTATCCGTAAAAAACCTTTGCACAACCTGTTCCGAAACTCCTTCCTCTGTTAGCAACCTTTTCTCGTCCTGTGAAAAAGGCGTCCCTGTACACACTAGGTGCAAGCCTTTCCGTAAAAGAGGCGCCACCGCGCGTAAGAACCAAGTAAAATTCTTATATCCGCCGCGCTTCCCAATAAAAACAAGATACGGCTTCGACAAATCCAAACCTTCAATCCCTTGCCCTTCATCGTTCAATTCAGGCGCTAAATATCCATGATAAATCACATGAATTTTCTCTTCGGGAATATTGTAGAGTCTCAAAATATCTTTCTTCGTATTCTCCGAAACGGCAATAATCGCATCCGCACGACGGAGAACAACTTTTCGATTTCGCCGCAGAGAACGATCCTTAAAAATCACTTCTGGTATTAAATCATGCACCGTGACGACCATCGGTTTGGAGCCCAATCGGCGTAAATAGCACTTATAGACCACACTCGACCCAGTGGCATGATAAAGATCAAAATCTCCCGCTTGAATAAATTGATTTGAACACCGAACATTGGCCAACTTACCATCGGGGAATGCACGTGGAAAAAGCCTTGACAAAAATCGATAGAAATACCCCACGCCAGGAAAATAATGCCCACCACAAAACTTCTGAATAAAATCATGGACCGTTTGACGATGCGGTGGCAAATTAAAAGGCGGCGCTTGAAGATACGTATTCCCCGTGCTCACCATCCCGAGCTTCCACGTGCAGCCATAATCCCCCAGTCGCTTCATAAGCTCCGTGAAGTATCTCGTCACACCCCCATGCGACTCGTAAAAGCCACCTTCATCGTAGAGAATTCGAATCGGCATCTTCCCCTCTTTCATTTAGCTTGTACCTCCCGAATGGTCTGTTCAATAACACGCTCAAATTCTTGGTTCAGTTCCTTTTCATCGGGTGCATGCACTTCGAGCTGATGTTTGATAATCTGTGGCAAAGTTTGAAGCAGTGTGCCCACATCAAGATTCAAGCAATAGTCCTCCGAACCCACGAGTCCACGACGGGCGAAGCTCGTTGCATAAACAAAACGCTGCCGCAAGCCCGCTTCCAAAACTTTGATACACGTCCCCGCACCCGACAAAATGGGTGCCACAACCGCAAGCGATTCCTCATACAGCCGATCCAATTCAACATCGCTCACATATCCAAGCACCTCTACGCCGGGAATCGAATTCCACTTCTTTTCGAGCGCCGATGGCACGCCCTTACCAATAATTTTGTACCGCATCTGGAAAAACTTCGCGTGCACCGCGGGCCACACAGTTTGAAGGAACCAATCGACTCCTTCTTGATTCGGTAAATGCGCCATTAGCCCCACCGTCATCAACTGTTCCTTTTGCGGATGATGCGGATTATACGCGGCACTCGGTCCCCGCGCCAAATTGGGCAAATGGACGCACGGCAGCACCTTTGAAATAAGCGGAATTTGTGCCACATCGGGAATCCACGCCGCATGTGCCTTTTTTAAGAGATACTTCGTCCACACATCCACGAGCAAGCGGCAAAACCACGATTTGTGCCGCGAACGCGCGAGCGCAGGCGGATAGTCATCAATATCAACGACACATGGCGCAATCTTCCACCCACTTGTCATCGCCATCGGCCCTAAATACCGACACACGACGACATCAAACTTAACGCCGGACCACCCAACGAGTTTCTGTACATTCTTTTTTGCATGCCACGGGAAGCGCGTACCATTCCCCATTCTGAGCATCAAGCGATCGAGGGCTTTGAAAAAGAAGCTAGGCGAATCGGCCGGAACAATCCGAATCAAATGTGCCGCGTCTTCTTCTGGGACCACATGCCGTCCACCGCGCAAAACGAGTGTATGCACCTGCCCACACTTTTGCAACGCCTTCCAAAGGGCGTGTGTGCGCTGCTCGCCCCCATACGTCTTCTGCCGCGGATCAAATGTAGTCAAGTACAAAATGTTCATTCTGCCCCTCCTCTTCCCCGAAAGCGCGCCAACCGAGCCCGAAGCTTTTCAATCACAAATTCGCGCTCAGCCTTCTCAAGTACGAACCCCCACACAAGCGGCCAAAAGACAAGTTCACACACAAGCGTTGTCAGCACAACTCGACCAAACGAAGCCGCGCAAAAGAGCCGCGGCAAAAGTCCCACAAGAAGCGTGAGACACGAAACAAGCACAACAGGGAAAACAATGTGCAAGACCCATGCGCGGCACGAGATATTCAAAATCGTTTTCCCAAAATAAACTCTTCCAAATGAAAGAAGCATCATCGTGCACATCATCGCCGCAATCACACTAAAAATATGATGATGAACGACGACAAACCACCACGCAAGCGGCAAGGTCGCAATCAATAATCCACCGCTCACAAGTTCATACGCGGCCAATTTTCCACTAGCATCCACCGATACACGATGCCCCACCGTACTTTCATCAATCAAATACATTACCATCGCAAGCACACACAAACTTGCCGCGAAGGGTGGCGGCGTCCCGAGCCACAGCTTGACCACATATTGAATCTCAAGCATCAAGGGCAACATAAAAAGAAGCGACAAAATCAACCCAAACTTGCACGTTCGAAGTGCCATCCTTTGGACGGTTGAGATATCCCCCGCTCCATACGCATTCGCAATCGCAGGCGTAAAAGCCCCGACCAAGGCGGAAGCAAAAGTATTGGTCTGGCCATTAACCATATTCGCAATCGACATCGACGCATTGATGGAAGGCCCAAACGCGCGATTCACAAGAATGGCAACACCTTGCTGACGCACGGTACTCCCCAGGCACCCAAAGCCCATCCACCCCGCATACGAGAAAAGCTGTTTGACGCGCGAAAAATCAAAACAAAATTTGAAATGGAAGCGGCACTCTTCAAACTTGCAAATAGCCCGAATCAAAATAATCACTTGCGGCCAAATGCACATCGCACACAGCCACACACCATACGTCACAAACCAATCCCCCGCATGCGAAGCCATGAAATAATAAAACGAAATGTTCAACGTCGTCGTCGCAAACGAATAAATCGTGAGCTCGGCAATGTATTGCTTAGCCGTATACATCGCATTGAACGGCACGCTCACCATATTCACAAAACAAGAAATGCACACACACCGAAAAATCCATACGCACGCATCTAGCCGCTCAGGCGGAATCACAAGATAATTCTTCACCGCCCACATCCCCAGCGGATAGCCAATCAAAAGCAAAATAATTGGCACAATCGTATGCATCATCACCGCGACACTAAACCAACGCTGACAATCCTCAATCGCGACACTTCTCTCGCTTCCCGCCGCTTCTGCCGCCCCCACACTCACCGCATAAAACCGACTCACCGCAATCGAAAGAAGCAAATTGATAAATGAAATAATCACCGTAAACCCGCCAATAACCCCATAAAGCCCATAGTCAACCGACCCCAATGCTTGCAACACCCATCGACTGCCAAAAATACCACACAACAGCGAAAACAGCGACCGACTAAACGTCGCCACAATATTCCAAAATATCCGCCGATTCGCTGTCATGAATTAACCATTACTCACTTCTTGCTCTTGCTTCTCGATAAGCGTCATAATCCCCGCCCAACATTGACTCGGAGACGAGATTTTCATGGACGCAAGCGCGCATTCGCAAAATCTTCGCGGGATTGCCCGCCACAATCGCCATCGGCGGCACATCTTTGGCTACAACCGCTCCCGCGCCCACCACAGCCCCGCGGCCAATCTTCCGACAGCTCGGCAAAATCATCGCATTCGAAGCAATCCACACATAATCTTCAATCTCAATTCCGTAGGGCTTAAATGTCCATTCTGGATCATCCACATTATGCGAACAAGTGATAATCCGAACACGATCCCCAACAATCACGTGATTCCCAATCTTGACAGGTGCACGCGTATCAATTTCGCAATCCTGAAACGAACAGCAATTACCGACCATTAGATTGCCCCCCCCCCCCATTTGACAGCCGCGCGACAAAGCGACGCGCTCCCCAATCGTCGCCCCACTCTTACGCAATGCCCGCACAAGTTTGTCCATTCGCTGCCGCGCTCGCCACCGAACGAAAAGCCCAATCAAATAGCGAATCCGTCCGCGGCACTTAATCCGTTGTTCATACTCTGTCATATCACACGCTCCTTTTGCCCCCCGCGGCAGTTTTATTCTCCCCTTCCGTCAGATAATACCCACCCGTCTTTTTGCTCCCACGGTGCTCAATCTCCCCCGCCGCAACCAGTTCTGCAATTGCACGTGTAATTGCCGCATGACTCTTCCCAAGCCTCTTCATAAGCCTCGGCTTATTAATCCCGGGTATCGATTTTATCGTCTCATTTATCGTCTCATTTATCGTCTCATTTATCGTCTCACGACTATTTTTTGAGGGTGTATTTATTCCTTCAGAGACTTCGGATGGAGTATTTACTGCCTCAGAGGGAGTGTTTACTACCTCATTTATCCCATCACCGCCATTTTCCCCGCCACTCTTTGGTGGCGATTGGCGATAAATGATTGTCTGCACCGCATTCGGCCATTCATTCATTTTCAGCTTAGGCAATCCTGCACTTTCAAGTTCCCCCACAACCCGCGGCAATCCCGTGCTTCCGCGGCAACATTCCCCATACCAAGGCCTTGAGGTCGTCTGGCCACAGTTCAATGTGAAAAAGCAAATCTGGTTAGACGTAATTTTCATAAGCAAGGTTAGCAACTTGATAAACTCAATTCTTTCAGAACCTCTGAAATGCGTCTAAGGGAACGCGACAGACTGGCAGAATGCGCCGCCGCACGCTCTGGGTTCCACGATTTTGAAACAAAATCACATAACATTGAATTATAGCCAATTCCAACGCGCTGTCCTTCCATCGGCAACATTTCACGATAGCATTTCTTCTTACACTTCGTGCGAATCAGATTCAATAAAAACTGCTTGGGATCGGGTAAATCGTCCAACTGGTCTGGAATTAAATTGGGCGAAACACCAAGAAAACTCGCAAAGGCACCTCGATCCGCCATCACCCAAGATTCAATCTCACGCACCGATATGCGAAAGACAAAGCACGGCGGATGCTGCGACAGGCACTCCAACTGAAACCAATCCTTGCCAAGGTCATTCGGAGCAGAATAGGCATCAAGGTCCGTCAAGAAAAAGCTATTGACGCCCGAATGCGCCGCCGCCAGAAATCTCTTTGCGCGTTTTTTCAAATCGCCACATCCATTCGTCACAACAGGATGCCCTGGGGCAAATTTAATTTCCACACCCAGCCTCTCGCATTTGATAGAATCAAACAAACTAACGACAACGGCACGAGATACCGCATCCTCAACAAACGAATAAAACACGATTGGCACCGACACCGACATCACATCGCCCCAATCGAGCCCATATCCACATACGTTCGCGGAAGAAGCACATCAGATGGCGCAAGCCCCGCGCGCAACGCCTTCAAATCGTTCTCGTCCGGCTCGCTGACAAGCGAACCTTCGCCTTCTTTCTGACTCGGCGTAATCACGAGAAATTGACCGCGCACAACAGGCGAACTCAAGAGCACTTCGCTATGTGTGCTAATAAGAATCTGCCCCGAATCGCTTTTCTTGCGACTCTCCCGCGCGCGCTGAATCATCTCTGGAATCTTTTCCACGACGGCGCGATTCAACGACAGCTCAGGTTCTTCCAGCAAGATCAAACTACCATTTTCCAGCAATGTCCAGAGCAAACCGATCAAGCGCAGCGTTCCATCTGAAAAATCCTCTTCTGTCTGGAATCCACCCGATGGCCGCCAGCACGAATACCGCATCTGCAAATGTGGCAATCCGCTCCCATCCTTCTCAAATCGAAGATCGGAAAATCCGTGAATGGCCTTCTTCAGAATGCGTTCAATGCGTCCAAGTCGCGAACGCCGAACTTTCTCAGACGTATTGGCGATCTTCTCAAGAAAACCCTGCCCGAATGGGTCATTCGTAATCTTCTTGACGGCGAGTTCAGAACCAAACTTCAAGAGCTGTGGGACAAGATGCAGATAAAGGATATGAGAAAAAAAGTCAACAATCTCCCGAAACTTTCCATTCATCGACAACTGCTCAATTGCGGTCTGCGTCAAGAGGCGTTCATCTTCTTTATCCTGCGCAGTCGGCCGTTGCAAAACATACTCGCTCTCCGCATAGGAATACACCTCTTCTCGAACGACCTTTGGAAGGAAGAACCCCCTCGATTGGCAGCCAATCTCCAATGTATAACGCCAACGAGGATTCTGTGGCGCCTCATCATCCGCAAGTTCGATTGAAATGTAAATGTTCGACCGTTGACGAGCGGCAAGGCAACGGACCTTTGAGTAGCCGCCCCGCATCTCAAGCGCCCGAGAAAGACCGCCACCCTGTGGATCGGCAATGTCACGGAGAAAACGAAACACATCAAGAAAGTTCGACTTTCCAGAAGCATTCGGCCCCATGATATAAGTCGTATCCTGAAGCGCAACCTCGATATGGCGAAAGTTACGCCAGTTCTTCAAAACAAGTTTAGTGATGACCATTCCACACGCTCCTTTTCTCCTCCGCGGCAGGCATTAAAATTTCTTTAGTAACTGAACCCATCTCAATCCCCCGCGGCAGTTTTTCCCCATGCCAACCCACTGAGGTCGTATCCACAACCTCACCAACGAGTCTCCAATCGAATCTCTCTTCTCGCAATCGCATTTGACGCCCTATATTATACCATATTTCAGACCAAATTACCACCACCATTTTCACCCCTCCGCAATCTGTTATAATAATGGTCCGCCATCAAAAAGAGGTCGATTGGAAAGAGGAATCCAATCGACCTGGAGCAAGCTAGAGAAAACTCAAAACCGTACTAAGCGGTTCGAGCCCGATACCCATAGCTCGCGACCAACTCGGATTCAGAAATGTCAAAGTCAAACGTGCCCAGTGTGTAGTCCGCGACCTGACCCAAAACCTTCTCGATCATCTTGATCATTTTATAACCTACTTTCTTTGTTGTTATTTTACTTCTATTCGTGAGCGCCCACAGTGGACACCCATCGCCTAACAAAACAGCACAAGCCGTGCCAAACCAAAAAATGCCGCGCACCCCGCCCTCACCACGCCCTTTCCTTGGAAATCCTGTGTAAAAAGTGTAAATTCGCTTTACAAACCACTCTAATCTGCCGCGCTCTCCCACCCCTTCAGACCCCTCCCCCAACAACATCAGCCAAAAGGTGGCACCTTTTCGCAAAAAGGTGGCACGATTTTTAAAAAAGGTGGCACCTTTTAATAGAAAAGGTGCCACCTTTTGGCTAAATTCACCCCCTGAAGCACCTGACGTTCCCCCGTAATCGCCCTGACTTCACCCTATCCCCCACCAAAACTGCCGCGCAAAGTGAATATTATTCACTCTCGCGCCTACTTAAGAAACTCTTTCAAAGTGCCGCGCTTGACCGTCCCCATCGCCTTTTGCAAAAGCTTGAACAAAATGCCGCGCTCATTCGTCGACATATCATTGATGGACGACATACGCCCCGCCAGCTCCAACGCCAGCGAATCAAATCTGCCGCGCTCCGCCGAATCATCCGTCGCCTCATACGGATACGACCCTTCCTTCGTCCAATTCCCCACCAGCCCCCGCGCACGCTCCTCGCTCAACACAGCAAAATGCGCCTTCAACACCTTCTTCGTCGCTTCCAAATAAGCCCGCACTTCCGGATTGAGCTCATCCATCACAAGCGCATTTTCCGCATGCAACGCGGGGAACCGCGGCGAAACCAAATACGCCGTATAGCTCACGCCGCCCGTACGAATCCCCGGCGTCACCTCCCGCAACTGAAACCCATCTGGCCCCGTCAACACCAAATGCCCCGACCCCACAAACTTACGCTTCCACTCAATAATCTCCAGCTTCGCCTGCGCCCCCGATTCAATCGTCACCGTGTAATCCGTCACCCGCTTCTGCACTATGACAGGCGTCACGGGTAGCCCATTGAAATAAATCCGCACGTTCGGATAACTCTTCAAATAGAGCGCAAATTTTGCCGCGAGCGATTGCACCGTCTCATTGACATTCAACAGCGAATCACTATTGGCCTTGACATTCTCAATGTAAACTTCCGTCCCCGTGCTCGGCCCCGGCTGCTCATACGCATCCAGCTCAAAAACCCCCGGCACCTCACTCTCGCCCCACAGCCGATAGGAAAGCAACTCGCCCCCCACGCGCACCGTCGTCCGCCATTCCACTCGCGACCCCAACGCAAACGCCTTGAACCGCCCGCACCCATGCCGCCCATGCAACCTCCGATGCGTCGCCGGCGTCTCATTTGTGCCGCGCTTCCAACTCCCCCCCAGCGACCCAAACGTCGCATCCGCCCTCAAAACATCAATCCCCGTCCCATCATCCGAAATGCGTACCGCGGCAATTCCCCCAAGCGGATTCGTAATCAAATCAATCTTGACCTCACGCGCGTCCGCATCCAGCGCATTCCAGACAAGTTCCTCCAGCGCCGCAAGTGGCGTCGCGTTGGCAAGCGAACCAATGTAATCCGCCTGCGCCTGCACAAGAATGCGCTTACTCATAGTTTCAATTCCTCCACGCCGCCCGTCTTCGTGACCTTCTCAATCCGCTGCCGCACCCCTTCCAAATCCTTCGTACACGTCTCAATCAACGCCCTCCCCTCCTCAAAGGACGTAATCATTTCATCCAGCGTCAACTTCCCAGACTCCATCTTCGCGACGAGGTCCTCCAACTTCTTGAGATTGTCTTCGAATTTCATAAACGTCGTGCCTATCCTAACTTACAAATCGCGAATAAAGATGTTGCGCCATTCAATCGGGTCGCCATGGCACTGCAACTCAATCTGCTCCACAGGAAAGATGTCAATGCTCCGATCCCAGAAGTTCTCAAGTTCCACATTGTCCACGACGAGGACCCCGTTCAGCCACACCGTCACATTCTTGCCCACCATCTTCACATGAAAGCGATTCCAATCCCCGACAAGCTTGTCCGCAATCACGAGCGCATCATGCGCCCCCTTCTGATTGTTGTAAAGTCCGCCCGACCCAACGCCCCATTCGTGGTCCACATCCCAAATCTGCACCTGCGGCGACCCACGCAAATAAAGCCCCGAGTCCCCCGTAATCGACATCGTCCGCCAATCCGCCCACAACTCAAAATCCTTATAATCCTTCTTCGTCGCCAGCGAATACCCGCCCTTGAACCCATCAAAATACATCGCACCATTCCGAATCGACCAATGCTTCAACATCGTCTCATCCGCAATCTTCTGCATCGCCGCACGCTTCTCCGCCGTCGCCGCCTGCCGCACCTTCGGATTGTCAAACCCCTCTTCCGTCGTCACGCCCTTCCACATCTCCGTGAGCTGTTCCGGCTTGCCATTATAGTACGCCGTGAACCCCGCCGGCGCCGCCATCACCATCTTCGGGCACCCCTCACCCATCTTCGCACACGCCGGCAATTCCTTAATACGAATGTTCCTCCACTTCACATTGTGCCCATGCCCAAGCCAACCAATGTGACCCTTCTTATTGTGTAGTCCCGGGTGCTTGCGCCCATCCATCGTATCCCCATCACCCTTGAACTTCGACACATCCGCCTTCGTAATCAAATACCCATTCAAATAAACCTCAATCTCGCTCCCAATCACCTTCACTTCCTCAAAGTTCCACATCCCCGCCTTACGCGCATAACTGCCGCTCGTCGTGAAATACTGCCACTTCCAATCCACCTGCTTACCCGTGAAATTATCCCTCAACGCCGGCACAATCCCATACACCGAACCCGTGTATTGATATGGTTTCAACTTGTCCTTCTTCGCCACCGAATCATAATACTCGCTGCCGCCATCATCCAACAATTGCAACTCGCACATCCCCTCATACGCCGCATCCACCTCCGGCGACGGCGTGCGAATCCCAAGCCCATTGTTCCCATTCTCAGGCATCAAAAACTCAAACCGCAAAACGAAGTTCTCATACTCCTTCTCCGTCAACAAATTGCCGCGGTCCTTCGCATCCACCGGCGTCCCCGGCTTGCATGCAATCACAGGAAAGAAATTCGTCACACCATTTCTCAGCACAATCGAATCCATTTCGACCGCATACATCTTCGAGCCATACCAGCCCGTCAAATCCTTCCCATTGAAGAGCGAAACAAATCCCTCTTCAACTTCATCTGGGTACGCGCCCTCGCCCGAACCCCAAAAACAACAGCCCGCCGCCGCCGTCACCAGCGCCAACACCGAACACTTTGCCAACTTGTTCATTTCTCTTTTGTCTCCATTTTAGAAGATTAATCTTTTGCCCTTTCTCAAAGGCAATGCGTATTATACCATATTTCGCCCCAACATGCAATCCCCCGCGGCAAAAATTCCCCGCGGCACTTTTTC
>CAVGIZ010000023.1:0-17299 GCA_963629255.1 Anaerovoracaceae bacterium | reverse complement strand
GGCCTGAGGCGACCATTTTGATACTAGGAAAAATATAAGGAGATACTGGTATGGGATAAAATTACACGAGACTAGAGGCAAGACAATCGTTGAATACACGGTTGGCCACATCGGCAAGGTTACAAAAGTGCCGCGGAGGAGAAGGGGGATTCGGATGAGTATTTGGCGTGGGTGAGGAGGGAGCGGGGGTGAGGGTGCTTATGCGGGGAGAAAAAGTGGTGGGGAGGGGGTTGAATGTTGGGCGGAAATATGGTATAATATGCGTCTAATTTAGAGAAAGCAGAGACATCAAGAGATGGACAAGCATTATGACGCGAAGGCCGCAGAGGCCAAGTGGTATCCCTTCTGGGAGACGCACGATTGTTTTCATGACGAACCGGGCGCTGGTAAGCCTTATTCGGTGGTGATTCCGCCCCCGAATGTGACGGGTATTTTGCACATGGGGCATGCGCTGAATCAGACGATTCAGGATATTTTGGTGCGTTGGCGGCGGATGCAGGGGAGGAATGTGTTGTGGCTTCCGGGAACGGACCATGCGGGGATTGCGACGCAGAATGTGGTGGAGAAGGCGCTGAGGAAGGAAGGCAAGCGGCGGCAGGATTTGGGGCGCGAGGCGTTTGTGGCGCGCGTGTGGGAATGGAAGAAGCAATATGGCGGGACGATTGTTCATCAGCAGAGGATGTTGGGGAACTCGACAGACTGGAAGAGAGAGCGTTTCACGTTTGATGAGGGGTGCTCGCGAGCTGTGGCGAAGGTGTTCACGCAGTTGTTTGATGAGGGTTTAATTTACAAGGGCAACTACATTGTGAACTGGTGTCCGCGGTGTGGGACGGCGCTTGCGAATGATGAAGTTGAGCATGAGCCGAACCATGGGCATTTTTGGTATGTGCGGTATCCGGTTGTGGGGAGCGCGAAGGGCGTGACGGGTGAGGCGTACAAGGATTATGTGATGGTGGCGACGACGCGGCCTGAGACATTGCCGGGTGATACGGCGGTGGCGGTGAATCCGAAGGATGAGCGGTACGCGGCACTTGTTGGGAAGACGGTGATTTTGCCGTTGACGGGGCGCGAGATTCCGGTGATATCGGATGATTACGTCGACAAGGAATTTGGTACGGGCATTGTGAAGATTACGCCGGCGCATGATCCGAATGACTTCCTGGTTGGGAAGCGGCATGGGCTAGAAGAAATCAACATCATGAACGGCGATGGGACGATGAATGAACTCGCGGGGAAGAAGTACGCGGGGATGGATCGGTTTAAGTGCCGCGAAGTGATTGTTGAGGATTTGCAGGCGGGCGGGTTCTTGGATCATATTGAGGACATTGACAATCAGGTTGGGCATTGTTATCGGTGCCATGAGGTTGTGGAATCGCGTTTGTCGAAGCAGTGGTTTGTGAAGATGAAACCGCTTGCGGAGCCTGCGATTGCCGCGGTGAAGTCGGGCGAAGTGAAGTTTGTGCCGGAGCGTTGGGCGAAGATTTATTTCAACTGGATGGAGAACATTCAGGATTGGTGTATCTCGCGGCAGTTGTGGTGGGGGCATCGGATTCCGGCGTATTATTTGCCGGTGAAAGATGGTGAGGAGGCAAAGGTTGTTGTGGCGCCGACGGCGGAAGAGGCGCTTGAGAAGGCGCGGCAGATTCCGGGGTTTGAGAAGGTTGAGCTGAAGGATTTGGCGCAGGACGAGGATGTGCTGGATACGTGGTTTAGTTCGTGGTTGTGGCCGTTCTCGACATTGGGGTGGCCAGAGCAGACGAAGGATTTGGCGTATTATTATCCGACGACAGATTTGGTGACGGCGCAAGACATCATCTTTTTCTGGGTGGCGCGGATGATGATGGCGGGCATTCATTTTATGGGCAAGCCGCCATTCAAGAACATTGTGATTCATGGGATTGTGCGTGATGCGCAAGGGCGGAAGATGTCGAAGTCCTTGGGCAATTCGTTGGACCCGTTGGAACTGATTGACATGTATTCGGCGGATGCGCTACGGTTCTCGATTGCCTTGATTACGTCGCTTGATTGCGACACGAAGGTGAACAAGGAGAAGTTCGAGATTGGGCGTAATTTCTGCACGAAGATTTGGAATGCGGCGCGGTTCTTGGAGATGAATTTGACGACGCTTGGGAAGGTGCCGGAGTTGGATAGTTTGAGCGCGGCAGATTTGACGGCGGACGAGAAGCACATTTTGTGGGCGACGGATTTGGCGTGTCGGAAGTTGAATGAGATTTTGGAACAGTATCGCATTCAGGACGGGGCGCTGGCGGTGTATGATTACTTCTGGACGCAGATTTGCGACTGGTATGTGGAGTATGCGAAGGACGCGCCGAACAAGGCTGTGGCGTTTGCGATTTTGCGCGATGTGTTTTACAAGGCGCTGAGGTTGTTGCATCCGTACATGCCGTTTGTGACGGAGGAGATTGCGCATCAGCTCGGGTACTTGAAGGAGGGCGAGTCGATTATGCGCGCGGCGTTTCCGACTGGGTACACGGACGCGGAGAAGGCGGCGTGGGGCTTGGATGAGGGGACGTACAATTTCGTCAATGCGAAGCGTGAGGCGATTACGGGTTTGCGTGCGTTGAGGGCGGAGTATAAGGTTTCGCCGGCGACGTTTGTGAAGGTGACGATTGCGACGGATGATGCGAAGGCGAAGGGCGAAGTCGAGACGTTGAAGCGCGCGATGCGTGCGGAGAGTGTTGAGTTTGTTGCGGCTGGGAGCGACCTTGCGATGCCGTCGAAGATGACGGCGTTTGGCACGGTGTATTTATCGCTGGAGGGGCTTGTGGATCGCGCGGCGGAAGCGAAGCGGATTGCGGGCGAGCTTGCGAAGGTGGCGGGCTTTATCAAGTCGGCAGAGGCGAAGCTTGCGAATGAGAACTTTGTGGCGCATGCGCCGGAAGCGGTTGTTGCGGAGGCGCGGCGGAAATTGGAGGAGAACCGCGAGAAGGTGCGTCAGCTGGAGAAGATGGCGAAGCTTTTTGCGTAATAAAAAACAAGGAAAGTCAAACAACTAAAGGAGTACAAAATGAACAAATTGGAACAGAAGATGCGCGCTGGCTTCACGATTATGGAAGTCATGATTGCGGTGATGGTCATTGGTCTTTTGGCGTCTGGCGCCGCTGTTGGGATTAGTAAGATGATGAAGAAGGCGAATTTGAATTCTGCGCGTTCGGGTGTGCAAGCTGTTGCGAGTGCGATGAAGCAGTACAAGATGGACAACGGGAAATATCCGTCCGACTTGAAGGAGCTCATCAAAGAAGATGAAGATGGAGATGCGTATTTGGATGGTGGCGAAGGTTCGCTTGAGGATCCGTGGCGCAATGAGTACAAGCTGGAATGGAAGGGGAATGGCAAGCGGAATTTTGTGATTGTTTCGGCGGGCGATGATGGTGAGTTTGGTACGGATGATGATATTCGTAGTGACGATTTGAAGGGCAAGAAGAAGGCGCAGTAAGGCTCCTTTTTCGGGGGGTACTTTGAGCGATGCGCCGTGCGTTCACGTTAATTGAGATTATCGTCATTGTGATGATTATTGGGCTCATGGCGACCGTGAGCACGGTGAGCATTGCGCGTGGGCGTGCGGCGGCGCGAGTGAAGACGGCGACGCGGTCGGTTTTGGCGATGGTGCGTTATGCGCGGTCGACGGCGCTTGTTTCGCGGCAGCCAAGCGTGATTACGTATTCGACGGAGGTTAATGATGAGGTGCCGAATATTCGCGTTGAGATTGTGACGGCGGATATTTTTAAGGGGACGCGGATTACGAGGGCGTGGACGCTTTCGGGGGAGGAAGTGCAATTGGGGGAAGTTGTTGATACGATGACGGTGACGAATGCGAGTGGCAAGGTTGAGACTGTTGATGTGGCGGCAGAAGATGAGGAAGAAGATGAGAATTCGGAACCATTGATTGTGCAGGGGATTTGCTTGAAGGTTGTGATGGATGGTGAGGAGCTGGCGGAGACGGTGACGGAAGAGCAGAAGAAGTCTACGATTTCGGCATGGGGCACGGCGAGTGGCGTTATTAAGGGCTATCGCAAGAATCGCGCGGCAGAAGAGAAGGCGAAGGAGGAAGAAGAAAGAGCTGCCGCGGGGGTGAGAAAAAGTGACGCGGGGTTGGATGAAGCGACGAAGGAGCCAGTTTCGATTTTGTGGGAAGTGAATGGACGTACGGAGCCGCATCGTCTTTTTATTTATCGTGAGGGGACGTTGCCGCAGAATGGATGGTGTATTCGGGTGAATAAATATGGCGAGGCGAAAATGCTTGCGCCGGGCGAGGAGGAGGACGAATGAAAATGCGCCGCGCTTTTTCCTTGCTTGAAGTTTTGATTGCCACGATTATATTGGGGTTGGGGCTTACGGCGGTTTTGACGTCGGTTTCGCAAAGTCGGAGGATGCTACTTTCTGCGACGCGGATGGAGACGGCGCAAGAAGTGATGGATTTGGGCGAGATGGCGTATCCGCTTTCGGATGTGAAAGAGCCAGAGCGCGAGTTGGATGTGAGCGAAACGGATGCGAGTGAGCTTTGGGATAAGGTCGCTGGCAATGAGCATCGCTTGACGAGAAGACAGAAGGAAAAGTTTGCGGGTTATACGTGGGAACGCGAATGGCTCAATAAAAATGACGACGAGGAGATTAAGCGTCTTGGCAATTTGTATACGGTGCGTGTGACGGTGAAGTGGGATGATGATCGCCGCGGCAATCATGAAGAAGCTTCTTACGTTACCTTTTGGAGGAAGCCTACGCAATGAAGCGCGCATTCACATTGGTTGAAATTATGGCCGCGGTCCTTCTGCTTGGATTGGTGACGGCGTATGCGACGCTTTCGTTCAATTCAGTTTTGAACACGTGGCATCATTCAACCAATTATGTAGATAAGCTTCAGCGTTCGGATTTTGCGCTCAATCAAGTTATCTCTGGTTTGCGCAGCCTTTATTATCCGCATGAGGGTAAGCAATCTTCTGACTATGGATTTGTTTTGATTAATAATGGTGATGGGAGCGAGCCTGATCGTTCGGATGTGATTGAATGGTCTAAGCGCGGCACGGCCATTATCGGTAATAAATCTACCGTTGCAGACACTGTGCATCGCATTCGCTTGATGGTTCTTGAAGAAGGTAATACCGACTTCGAAAATTGCACGATTGAAAAGACAGGACTTTACGCGCGTTGTTGCCCGGACGTCACGTTGCGTCCCAAGGATAATCCTGACAGCGTTGACTACACCTTCGAGAACGATGAAATGTATAAGCCCATTCTCATTGCGCCCGGCATCGTTGGCTTCAATTGCCGCGTTTTGAAAGATAAAGACGACGTCAAAAAAGCGGAGAATGATGAATCTCTTTTTGAAGACGAATGGACCAGTTCAAACACGGTTCCTTATAAAGTGGAACTCACTTTCATGTTGGAAGATCCAGATGGCCACACTTACGATTCCGATCTTGCGCCCATCATTCGCATCGTGCGCATTCCTTTGCATGAACAATCAAAAGATGGTGCGCAGCTTCCAAGCGCGACTGCCAGTCAAAAAGCGGGTCCTGCGCGTGGTGGTGTGCGCGGCGGAAATAAAGGCGGTAACGCGGGTGGCGCAGGCAACAAAGGCGATAATTCAGGCGCTGGCAATGCGGGTGGCACAGGAAATAAAGGCGGCGGCGCACAGTCTCCATCGAATGGTGGCGCATCGAAAGGAGTGAAATTCAGACGATGAAAATGCGCCGCGCCAGTGCTCTTCTTGTTGTCCTTTGGATCATTACGATTCTTGGACTTGTCGCGCTTTCTTTTGCTGTAGAATCACGCCTTCAAGGTGGGCTCAATTTCTTTGTGCAAGAACGCGATCGCGCCAATCGTCTTCTTGATGCCGCGCAAATCCTTGCCGAAGTTGTCATTACGGGTTATTCCTCTGTTCCTGATTGGACGGAAGATCAAAAGACCGAAGACCTTCTTGAAGACGACCGTTGGGTTCTTGAAAAGCAAGACCTCAAAATGAATGGTTCCTGCACAATTGGCCCCATCCTTATCGATGAAAGCGAGTATGATTCCAAGGAACGTGAAAAGTCCACCAAGCGCCGCGATGGCACCGTCACCATCAACATCAGCGTCAGCCGCAAAATCAATATCAACGAACTTTTCAACGGTGGCGATTCCAAGTATTTCCTGCGCTGGGAAATGATGCTTCTCAATTGTGGCATCCCCGACGACTTTGAAGTTAAAACGGATGATGGCGACTTCCGCCTCATCGATCATCTTATCGCCTGCTGGAACGATTGGCGCGATGAAGATTCGCTCGTCACCGAATACAACAGCCAGCATTGCGGCGCCGAATCTGAATGGTACGAAGAATTTTACAACGACAAAAAGTTCGATGACGAGATGCTGGAATATCGCCGCTATCCGCGCAATTCTTCCATTCCCGATGTGCGCGAACTCTCTTATATTCGCGGCTTCCGCGACTATCCTGCCATTCTCACGGGCGGCATCCTCAATCCGGAAGACGATGAAAAAGAACAAATCCAGGTGAAAGGCATTGTTGACCTTTTTGCCACGACGGGCTCGTCTAAAGTTTATCTCAACGATTACGAAAATCAAACGCTCCTTCACGACGAGCTAATGGCGCTTCCTGGCATTTATCAAGAGGACTCTGACGCCGAAGAAGCCCGCGCCAAAACGGAAGACCTCGTGAGCGCGATTATCCTCGGCTTCAAGGAAAAACCAGAAAATTACGAAGTCGACGAAACTCGCACCTGGTGGCCCTACAAAGACCTCAGCGATATCAACCAGCGCATCGACGACATCACCGATAAAACCGTTGGCAACGAAGCCCAGCAATATCTCGTCTTCAAGCCAGACGACACCACTCTTTTCGACATCCAAATCTCATGCGAATCAAACGGTATGGTGCGCCACGTCAATGCCAAAGCCTACGTCAAAGACGGCTCCGTCCGCTACGTCGAATGGGAAGAGGACCCCAAAGAAATCAAGGACTCAAAATAAGGAATGACCAATATGAAACTCATCGATGGAAAACTTCTTGCCGCGAACTTGCGCGCACAAATTGCCGCGGAAACTGCCGCGCTCAAAGCCTCCCACAACACGACGCCTGGCCTCGCCGTCATTCTTGTCGGCGATAATCCAGCCTCGGTCAGCTATGTGACCGCCAAGGAGCGCGCGTGCAAAGAAGCCGGAATGTATTCGCGCGAAATTCGCCTTCCTGTTGAAACGACCGAAGCGGACCTCATCGCCCTCATTCGCGAGCTCAATAACGACCCCGCGATTGACGGCATTCTCGTTCAGCTTCCCGTCCCGAAGCACATCCGCGACAAAGCTGTTATCGATGCTATCGCGCCTGAAAAGGACGTGGACGGCTTCACGCCCATCAATGTTGGCCGCATGATTATTGGCGATGAATGCTTTCTTCCTTGTACGCCGCATGGCATCATTCGTCTCATTGAATTTGCGGGCCTCGACATTGCAGGCAAGCACGCCGTCGTCATTGGCCGTTCCAATATTGTGGGCAAGCCTGTCGCGGCACTTCTTGCGCGCAAGCAAAAGAACGCGACCGTTACCATTTGCCACACGGGCACGCCCGATGTTGCTAAGTTCACGCGTGACGCGGACATCGTCATTGTCGCGACGGGCCGCCCCAACACACTCACGGGCGATATGATCAAGCCAGGCGCAGTCGTCATCGATGTGGGCGTTAATCGCATCCCAGATGCGACGCGCACCAAAGGTTATCGCCTCGTTGGTGATGCGGATTTTGAAAGTTGTGCCGCGGTCGCGGGCGCCATCACGCCTGTCCCAGGCGGCGTCGGTCCTATGACCATCACGATGCTCCTTTGGAATACGCTCGAAAGTGCCAAGCGCCGTGCGGCTCGATAAACTCATTCTTTCTCGTTACCCGGACTTTTCACGTTCGCGCATCGAGGGTCTCATCAAAGCGGGCTACGTCACCGTCAATGGTGCCGCGGCAAATAAGGCTGGCATGAAGGTTGCCGAGACGGACGATGTGGACGTTGAAATTCCGCCGCCCGTCCCTGCTATCCCCGAACCCGAAGATATTCCCCTCGATATCATTTTCGAAGACGACGACATTCTCGTCCTCAATAAAGCCCCTGGCCTCGTTGTTCATCCTGCGCCGGGGCACTACACGGGTACGCTCGTCAACGCACTCCTCCACCATTGCCCCAACCTTTCCGGTATTGGCGGCGTCGCGCGCCCAGGCATCGTCCATCGCCTTGACCAAGATACATCTGGCTGTCTCATCGTCGCCAAATCCCAAGTCGCCATGGACGCCCTCGTTCGTGCCTTTGCTTCGCACGAGCACATCGAGAAAACCTACCTCGCACTTTGCCACGGCCGCCCACGCCTCGACTCGGGTCGCATTGAAAATCAAATCGGACGCCACCCCGTCGACCGCAAACGCATGGCCATCGTTGAGAAGGGCGGCAAAAACGCAATCACGAATTATTCGCTTCTCAAAAACTACGGCACGTACTCATCTATCGAGTGTCGCATTGAAACAGGACGCACTCATCAAATCCGCGTCCACATGGCCTCGCTCGGGTGCCCTGTCATCGGTGATGCCACCTACGGCAAATCCGTCTGGGATAAACGCCTCAACCCGATTCCACCGCGGCAGATGTTGCACGCCTGGAAGCTGAAGCTTTGGCACCCTACGCTCAACAAGCAGATGGAATTTGTCGCACCTATCCCAGACGATATGTCAGTCTATCTCTGACGCTTCCGCGGCACTTTCACTCCTCCTTAATTAAGGAGATACCGCGGAAAAAGTGCCGCGGAAGGGGAGATGTTAGGATTATCTAATCGAGAAGCCAGCCCTCTTCCAGGCTAACGTCAGGTGTTTCTGGGCGTAACATCAGGTAAAAGGTATAACCTTTTCGCTTAAAAGGTATAACCTTTTTGGCAAAAGGTATAACCTTTTTTAAAAAAGGTTATACCTTTTGCCTAATGTGCAGGGAGAATAGGCCTGGCATCCTAGCCAACCGCGACAAAAGTGCCGCGGAGAGAGGCGTAATTTCACCGAAAGGACGCATTTATTTGCAGGTTTGTTTGATTATGATTGAAAGTTGGAATACCCCCTTGACGCGGGGGGCTCAAATATGGTATAATATGCACTCCAGCCTTTCGTGGGAAGTAGTTTTCCACAAGGAAGGCGGAAGAAAAGGTAAAAAGTAATGGACGCATACGCAGTACTCGAAACCGGCGGCAAGCAGACGCTTGTTCGTGTCGGTGACAAGATCGAGATTGAAAAGATCGCGGTCGAAGTGGGTCAGGATGCTGTTTTGGACACAGTTTGTGCTGTGTCGGATGGCACGACCCTCAAGGTTGGCACGCCTTATGTTGAAGGCGCGAAGGTTACGCTCACCGTGGATGGTGTGAAGCGTGGTCCGAAGGTGTTGAACTTCAAGGCCAAGCGCCGGAAAGGTTCGCGTCGTCTCGTCGGGCATCGTCAGGATATCACCGTTGCGACGGTGAAGGCAATCGCGTAAGGAGGAATCGAAATGGCTACATCTGCATCTGCACGTAATGGTCGCGATTCCAACCCAAAGTATTTGGGCGTCAAGGCTTATGATGGCGAGTTCCTCACAACGGGTTCCATCATCGTTCGCCAGCGCGGCACAAAGATCCACCCCGGCAAGAACGTCGGTCAGGGTCGTGACTTCACCCTCTTCGCCCTCAAGGACGGCAAGGTGAAATTCATCAAGGATGGCAAGGTCGTCACAATCGTCGAAGGCTAAACCACCAACTTGAATTAAGTCAGATTGCCGAGGAGCTTCACCGCCCCTCGGCAACTTCTTTTATGGTGCGAGGAGCCCGCTGGCGAAAATGTGTCGGATCGTTCATAGCTCATTTTACCACTCGATAGGCGACTGGCCGTGTGCGACGAGGTAGTCGTTGCAGGCTTTGAAGTGGCCATTACCAAAGAATCCGTGGTGGGCAGAGAGTGGCGAGGGGTGCGCCGATTTGAGAACGAGGTTTTCGTTCGGATCAACAAATGCGGCTTTGCGTTGCGCGTAGGCGCCCCAAAGGAGGTAGACAAGATTTTTGCGGCGCGAGGCCAGCGCACGAATAACGGCGTCCGTGAACGTTTCCCAGCCCTTGCCTTGGTGTGTGCCGGCCATGTTTGCGCCGCCTGAAACGGTCAGCGTCGCATTCAAAAGAAGGACGCCTTGGTCGGCCCAATGGGACAAATCGCCATCGCGGTCCTTGAAGCTCTTGCCATATTCGGCCTCGAGCTCCTTATAGATGTTGCGCAAGGAAGGTGGCAGCGCAACGCCATGTTGAACGGAGAACGCGAGCCCATGCGCCTGATCCGGATTGTGATAAGGATCCTGACCAAGAAGGACAACTTTCACCTGGTCGACGCTTGTGCGATTGAACGCTTCGAAGATGAACTTTCCCGGCGGATAGACAACGCCTTTTGCGTAGGCGTCCTTCACAAACGCAACGAGGTTCGCAAAGTATTCGCTTTCAAATTGATCGGCGAGGAGCGCCTTCCAAGATTGTTCAATGTTGACGTTCATTATTTTTTGCACCAATCTGCAATGCCGCGGGCGATGGCTTCGGCCAAAGCGTGGCGCTTTTGACTATTCCAAATGTCGGCTTCCGCTTCGGGATGCGTAATGAAATCGGCCTCAATCAGGCAGCTCGGAATCTGCGGTGAGCGCGTGACCACGAAGTTTGCATGGAGCGCGCCCTTCGAAGGAAGATGCGTTTGCTGGACTTCATTCATCCGTGTTGAAATTGACGCGGCCAATTTTTCGCCAATGGGATTCCAAGCATAAACTGCCGCGTAGCGAGCATTTGCAACGTCTGCATCTGCTGCGGGGGCGTTATGATGAACGGAAACAAAAGCGTCGGCCTTTTGTTCATGGGCCTCATGCGCACGTTCAAAAAGATTGAGCGCCTTATCATCTTCGCGCGTCATCACAACCTTGAAGCCAAGATTCGTAAGCGCCTCACGCACAGCTAAAGCAAGGTTGAGGTTTGCCTCTTTTTCGTGCCAGCCATGCGGCGAAATAGCGCCGCGATCGGTCGGGCCACCATGCCCCGGGTCGAGATAGATCGTGATATCCTTCGGTGCACGATTGGTCGGTGGCTGTTGCGCTTCATCCGCGGCATATTCGAGCTTCTTCCACACTTTGGGCGCAGGCTTGTTGGTCGTCGCGACCGCGGCACTTTTGATTGGACTCACGGGCTGTGGCGCAATATAAAACGTGCGCGTCAAAGTGTTCGTCGTTTTTCCATCAGGCGAAATGGACGTTGCCAAAATCGTGTTTGTTCCTTCGCTCACGGCAATGCGCGTCGCCCACGCCCCTGTTTGATAGGGCGCAACGTTGGTTGACGCAACAACGACATTTGTTACGCCCACATCTGCCGCGCCAATGACGTAGCACTTATTGATGAACGGCAAGCGTTCATTCTCGCGTGGAAACGCAATCGAAAGTGCTGCGAAGAGAAGGGGAGACAGCATCATTTTACGCGCGCTTCGTCAGACTGAAAATCTTGCGCAAGCCCTTCTTGGCAAGGGCGAGCATCGTTTCCAAATGTGCCGCGGTGAATGGATTGTGCTCGGCCGTGCCTTGCAATTCCACAAAGCGTCCATCATCCGTCATCACAACATTGAGATCCACTTCCGCAGTCGAATCATGAATGTAATCAAGGTCGAGTGTCGGCACGCCTTCACACACACCAACGGAAACTGCCGCGACGCGATGAACGATCGGATTCTCCGTAATCTTGCCTTCCTTCAAAAGCGCCTTGACCGCATCCTCAAGCGCCAGCATGCCACCCGTAATGGACGCGCAGCGTGTGCCCCCATCGGCTTGCAACACATCGCAATCAATCGTAATCATGCGCTCGCCCAACTTCTCCATATCAACCGCGGCGCGCAAAGCCCGCCCCACCAATCGCTGAATCTCCGTTGAGCGCGCATCCACCTTGAGCTTCTTGATGTCGCGATCCTTGCGGTCCGGCGTGCACGAAGGCAACATCGCATATTCAGCCGTCACCCAACCCTTGCCCGTATCGCGCAAAAACGGCGGCACCTTATCGCTCACACTCGCCGTGCACAAAACCCACGTGTCGCCCCACTTAATCAACACGCTCCCGGGCGCGTACTTCGTGTACCCACGAATAATCTCAATCTTCCTCAATGCATCTGCTTTGCGTTTTGCCATTATTTTGCCTCCTTGTATTCAAGCGTAACTTTGCCATTCACGCGGCGCCCCGATACGCGCCGCCCATCCGATAGCGCAATATTCTCAAAGCTCACATCCTTCCACTCCTCCGGACACCCACGGAAAAACTCTACCTTCCCATTCACCTCATGCACCATCAACTCCATCACCGCCGTCGCCGCGGCACATTGCCCATCCATCTGCATCACATCGCGCCCGCCCGTCCAATCCGTAAACCCCTCAAAAACAGCATTATGATGCGACCCATGCCCCTCATCACAAAAGTACTTATTCCACGCTCGAATCATCTTCACCGCCTTCCCCGCATCCCCAACATGCGTGTACAAAATCGACGCCCACGGCACGCACCAACCCGTCCACTGCCGCGTCCCCCGCGCCCCCCACGTCGCATACGTCGCCTCCACAATCTCGCGCACCTTCTCATCCTCCAAATCAATCACATCAAACGGATAAAGCCCCGCCATGTGCGAATGATGCCGATGCGACTCCGTCAACCGCTGCCCCTCAAAAAGCAAAATCCCACTCTCATCCGCGGCAAATTTTGGCAACCTCTTTTCCACTTCAATCCAACGCGGGTCCGGCGCCTCGCCCAACATTTTCGCCGCGCTCATCAAATCCTTCGCCAACCGATGCGCCGCCGCCAATTGAAAACTCGGATTCCGTCCAACCGACCCTTTCGCATGCGCCCCGCCCCATTCTGGACTCGGCCCCATCGGCAGCGCCAGCTCCCCATCCTTCTTCTCCAGTAGCGCCCAATACACATTCATCGCGCCCTTCATAAAATCATACGCTCCAGCCTTCAAAAAAGCCACATCCCCCGAATACGCCACATACCGATACATCATCGCCGCCACCCACGCCGTCGACCCATGATCAATCGTCCCCGTCCAAAATCCACCAATGCACACCCCTCGATCATCCACCGAATGCGGCAAACTATACCCATCCTCAATCCCGCAAAACCGCCGCGCATTCTCTCTTAAAATCGGCCGCCACGAAAGCACCATCTGAAAGAGCGGCATCAAATGTGCCGCGTGCCCCCCGCGATACGCCGGCGAATAACACTCCTGCACATTGATGTTGAAATGATAATCCCCATTCCATGGCACCAACTTATCATCCTCCAACCACGGCCCTTGCAAACCCGCCGGCACACCATCCACCTCCGTCATCGCACCAAATCGATACATCCCATAATCAAACAACCTCTGCACCACTTCATCTGGCACCTTCACACGCGCACCTTCCGCCCAAAACGCTCCCCAATGCGCTGCCGATTCTGCCGCGACCCTCTCATACGTCTCACCCTCCGCGACCGCCTTCACATCCTCGCCCCTCCACGTCCACACAAAAAACTCCTTTCCAACCTTCCGCGTCTTCAACGTCACCGACTTGTCCGCCGGCAACGCCCACGTAAATTCATCCGCCGCCACCTTCGCCGCCTTAAACCCAATCGGTTCAAGCGCCGCCTTCACCCGCGGCCAATCCATCGCCGGCGAAACCTCACTCGTAAATTCACTCTCCGCTCTCATCGCAAATGCCGCGCGACTCATCGCCATCTTCAACTTCTTCATCTCACCCCCGACCCGATACTCAATCACACCCAATCCCGTCTCCGTATCCAACTCCCCACGCACCAATTCCGCCCCCGCCAACTTCACAACAACCCGCCCCAGCGGCAACATGTACGGATTGCGCGGCTGACCCTTCACCGTCTCCTTCTTGAAAAGTCCCAAGAGCCTCTCCTTGTCCCCCGACTCCACCGCGGCCAAAATATTCGTATAACTCTGCTCCTTCTTCCATTGATAACCGCCGCGGTGATCCCACATGTCCGCGCGTCCCACCGTCAAACGCACCTCGTCACCACCGCCCCACACCAAAACGCCCGTCACACCATCCGCAAACGCCATTCCCTCATGACAGCTCCCCATCCGCGGAAACTCCCATTCGACAATCCCCCCACGAGCCAAGCCGCACACCGCCGCCCAACACACGACCGCCACCGCGGCATATTTCAATCCCGTCAACTGCCTGAACATCTCGCCTCCTCATAAATCCTTTGAATCTCACAAATTGCCGCGTACGGATCAGTCGACCCGCATACCGCACGCACAACCGCAAAGTTCCGCGCACCCGCGACACGAATCACATCGGCAAGCCGCGCCAAATCAATCCCGCCAATCGCCACGGCTGGATACGGCACGTTCGCAATCATGCGCCCCGCCGTCTCCAATCCCAAGACTGGATCTGGAATCTTCTTCGTCGGCGTCGCATACACAGGCCCAACCCCAATGTAGTCAGGCGCCACATCAATGGACGCTCTCGCCTGCTCCAAATTGTGCGTCGAAAGCCCCACGATCTTCAGCGTTGGAAAGCGCCTGCGCACTTCCCCAACGGACATATCGCCTTGCCCCACATGTACGCCATCCGCCTCAACTTCCGCGGCAATCGCGGGGTTGTCATTCACGATAAAGTTTGTCTGACTGCCCCGCGTAATCTTGCGCAAGGCCGCGCCCACGCGAAGAATCTCCTCGCGCGGCGCGTCCTTCATCCGTAATTGAACCATCCGGACGCCTGCCTTGACCGCCGCCTCACAGCAACGCTCATAACCAACGACCGGATTGGTCATCACAAGATAAAACCCAAAGTCTTCCATTAGCCCCTCAGGTCCTTGGCCACAATCTCCGCAATCTTGCGCCCGCTCTTCAGCATCCCGCCAAAAATCGGCCCCATGCGGAAACCACCCTGCACATTGTTCGCCGCCATGCCCGACGCATACAGCCCCGGATACAGCCGCTTCGTGTTCGCCACCGTCGTGCGCTCGCCATCTTCCATCCACATCGGCTTCTCGCCCAAAATGCCGCCCGTCGGCGAATCGACCTTCACGCCCGCCTTATGCACCGCCTTGTTGATGATCTCGCTCGGATGCCCCGTGCCATCAATGAGCGCACGCGTTGTCACCACCAGCGGATCCACATGCATTTCAAGCCGCGCCACTGGATTCCAGTTAATCACCACGCCCGACACAACGCCATCATGCATCACAATGTCTTCAACCTTCACCGTGTTGAATATGACCGCACCTGCCTTGCGCGCCCCAAAAATAAGGCCCGACGCCATCTCAACCGAATCGACCGTGTGATACTTATCATTGTACGGCACAGTCGTAATCCCCAGCTCGCGCAAAATTTCTGCCGCGTCATTCTGAACGGTCACTTCGTTCATCAACATGCCGCCGCCCCACGTGCCACCGCCCGGCGCCAACTTCGACTCGTACACCGCAACCTTGAACCCAGCCTTCGCCAAGTCGTGCGCCGCCACAAGCCCGCTCGGACCCGCACCCACAATCGCGACGTCAATCGCGAGATTGTCTTCCAACTTCTTGAAGAACCTCCGCACAATCGCGCCAGAGATCACTTCCTCCATCACTTCATTTTGATCGGACATTTTATTTTGTTCCTTTCGTATTTCTAAATCGTTTTCGTTTACTTCGTTTCTTCCGCCAGCTTGCGAATGCGCTTGGAGGTGCGCACCGCGCAGAACTCCTTGCCACACATCGAGCAGTGGTCATCCCCATGATCCACATCGCTCAAGGCCCGCGTCTTCAACCAACGCGTCTTCGCCCGTTCAGGATCAAGCGCCACCGCAAACTGTTCATCCCAACAGAAATTCCGCCGCGCCTCAGCCATCGCATCATCACGCGCCCTCGCCCCCGGCAACCCACGCGCCACATCGCCCGCATGCGCCGCAATCTTGTACGCAATGCAGCCCTCATGCACCTCTTCGCCTGTTGGCAAACCCAAATGCTCCGCCGGCGTCACATAACACAGCAAGCTCGCCCCATACGTCGCCGCCGCCGTTGCACCAATCGCCGACACAATGTGGTCATACCCAGGCGCAATATCCGTCACGACAGGTCCCAACACATAGAATGGTGCCTTCTCGCAAACGACCTGCTCGCGCTCCATATTCATCTGCACCTCGTTGAACGGAATATGCCCTGGACCCTCCACCATCACCTGCACACCCCGCGCGCGGCACTTATCCACCAATTCCCCGAGCACGCTCAACTCCGCAAATTGTGCCGCGTCACTCGCATCCGCCAAACACCCCGAACGCAAGCCATCCCCCAGCGACACCGTCACATCATGCTCCGCCAAAATGTCCATCACCTCATCCCACTTCGCATAGAGTGGATTCTCGGACTTGTTCGCCATCATCCATTCGGCCATAATCGAACCGCCGCGCGAAACAATCCCCATCTTCCGTTTCATCGCCAGCGGAATGTCCCTCAAGAGCAAGCCCGCATGCAACGTCATAAAGTCCACGCCCTGCTCCGCCTGCTCACGAATCACATTGATGAGGAGGCTCGGGTCCATGTGTGGAATATCGCCCTCAAGCCGCGAAATCGTTTCATACACCGGCACCGTCCCCAGCGGCTTCTTACTCGCCTCCAACATCCCTTGCCGAATCGACTTGATGTCTTCACCGACCGACAAGTCCATCACAAAGTCCGCACCCGCCTTCACCGCAATCGCCAGCTTCTCGAGCTCATCACCTTTCCCCGAATGCGTCACGCTACGACCCAAATTCGCATTGATCTTCGTCTTCAACATTCGCCCCACGCCCACTGGGTGACAATTCTTGTGGTGAATATTCAGCGGAATAACAACTTCCCCTGTCGCAACCGCCGCGCGCAATGCTTCCACATCTACGCCTTCGTCCTTTGCGACAATCTCCATCGCCGGAGTAATAATGCCCTTGCGAGCCGCCTCGAGCTGTGTCATCTTTTTGTCTCTACTTTCTTTGTATGTCTTTTACTTTTCTTCTCCAGGCTTCCCGGACGCAAGTCGCAATTGTTTCCTACGCCGGCATAACCCGGATCAGGTCCTATGGGTATTATCTCAGCCAAACACCGCGGCACTTTTGCCACGAGCCTAGCACCCCAACAACGCCGTATATTATACCATATTTTCGCCGCGCTGTATAGGGGGTATTTTCCGCGGCAGTTTTCCAGGGGGGGGGAGAGAAAATGGTCGGGAGAGGGGGTTTCTTTGGGTGGGCGAAGGGGTTTTTATGGG
>CAVGIZ010000022.1:0-17493 GCA_963629255.1 Anaerovoracaceae bacterium | reverse complement strand
GGTGGCGGCAGGGACGAAGGTGACCTTGGTTTGGAAGAGTCGCGGCGGAATTGTGGATGGCGTGTGGCAGACGCGGTACAGGAAGCTGACGTTGGTAGAAAAGGCGTGATTCAAAGCTTGCGGTTTGGGGGTAAAAGGGCTATTGAAAAGTGCCGCGGAATATGGTATAATATACGCCATGAAGACAAAGGCGTTAGAGGAATATGATTTGCATCCACGTGGGGCACACGTGGATGACGCTTTGTCGTATTTGGAGAGGATTATTGGGTCGGCGCGTGCGAGGGGTCCGAAGTTGTTTGGTGTGATTACGGGATATGGTTCGAGTGGTGGGACGTCGCGGATTAAGGCGTCGGTATTGGCGGCGTGTGCGAAGTATAAGAGGCAGAACCATATTCGCGGGTATTTGGATGGGGAGATGGCGGGGGACATGTTTTCTGCGGAGTTCTTGGCGTTTCCGATGGCGTATGAGTTGCCGGTGGAGTACAAGCGTTCGCCGAATCCTGGGATCGTATTTATTTGTGTGTGATGGTTGAGAAGGTTGAGAGTGTTGATGTGAGGATGGAGGCGGCGCCGCTGGCGGGGTTTAGCGATGCGCCGTGGAGGCTGATGTGTGCGCAGGGCGGGGCGGACCGTGTGTGGACGGAGATGGTAAGTGCCGCGGCGCTGGCGCATGGGTCGAGTCCGACGCATCATTTGATGGAGACGATGGAAGGGGAAGGGCCGGTGGTGTGTCAGCTGTTTGGGTCGACGGAAGAGGATTTGGCGAAGGCGACGGCGGAGGTTTCGGGATGGCGGTGTGCGGATGGGAAGAGATTTGCCGCGGTGAATTTGAATGCGGGATGTCCGATGACGAAAGTGACGAAGAGTGGGGCGGGTGCGAAGTTGGTGGAAACGCCGGGAAAGATTTTTCAATTGTTGAAGGCGATGAAGGAGAATACGGACTTGCCGGTGAGTTTGAAGACGAGGTTGGGGCCGCATCCTGGGAAGACGAATATTTTCGAAATTGTGTCCGCGGCGGAGGTTGCTGGGGCGTCGGAAGTGATTTTGCACGCGAGGTACACGAGTCAGATGCATGGTGGCGAAAGGCATTTGGACGTGTTGAAAGAGGTGGTTGAGAAAAGTCGCATACCGATTGTTGGGAACGGGAGCGTGGTGGATAAAAAGAGTTTTTTGGCGATGGTTGCGACGGGAGTTTGCGGTGTGATGATTGGGCGCGCGGCGTTGGGTGAGCCTGGGATTTTTCGGAGATTGAAAACGGGCGAATGTTCACCAAACCCAATAAAAATGCACCTTCGCGCGCTGTTGGCGTTTCGGGAACAGTTGGAGAAGAAGTATCCCAAAGACCACATTCCGAGCGTGGATGGGTATGCGAGTTTGAAGATGCGGACGCATTTATTTCGATATTTTAGCGGGCGACCGGGTGCAGCAAAAATGCGCGCGGCGATAAATTCTATACACACATTGAACGAAATTTATGGTATAATAGAGGCTTATGGACAAGGAAGAGACATCTAAAGTCGACCTGGGGACACTGGGTTCGTTTGGCTTCACGCCTGATTGGGCGAAGAAGGATGCAGGCGTGACGCTCGGCAAGGGCGCGGCGAAAGCGGCGCGTTTTGCGGAGGGCGAGGCGCGTGAACGTGATGGGCGTGTGGCGGCGCGAGGCGAGCGCAAGCCGTTCGTGAAGAAGTCGTTTGACCGGAAGGGTGGCGGCTTTGGGGCGGGCGGTGGAAAGTCCAATTGGGAGAAGCCGAAACCGCTTGATGCTGAAGTGAAGGTGTTGCCTGAGACGAAGGCGCTGGGGACGATTATTCGGAAGTTGCAGAATGATTACCATGCGTACAAGCTGAAGGACTTGGCGTATTTCTTCTTGGATAATCCGACGTCGGTGCTGCTGAGGATTACGCCGAAGGTGGAAGGCGAGAAGATTTATCAATGCAAGGCGTGTGGATTTGCCGCGTTGAATGAAGAGGATGTGGCGGCGCACATTTTGAATGCGCACTTGGGGGATTATTACGACTCGAAGGAAGTTGAGTGCGAGCCGCCGAAGGGGAATTTCAATTGTGTGGCGAAGTGTGGTTTGACGGGGGTGTTGCTGGGGCCGCCGAATGTGCATGAGTTCAACTCGATTGTGAAGGAGATGATTCGGACGAAGTTTCCGAACATGAGCGAGGAGGAGTATCGTTCGCACATTGAGATGGTGCGGGACGCGGAGGCGATTGAGCAGTGGCGCGCGGGGGCGACGAAGCGTGTGATTTTCACGGCGAAGGGTGCGGGTGAGGACGCGGCGATTTTGACGCGGGAACAGGCTGAGGGCGAATTCAAGCGGACGATTTTGGCGTCGCTGATGGATGTGCCGAAGCACGCGCTGGTGACGCTTGAGATGGCGTTGAAGACGCCGTCGAAGCCGTTGTTGTGGGCGGCGCGAGATGCGGTGGAGGCGGAGAAGCGTGCGCCGTATGGGATGTTGTTTGCGTTGCGGGGTGCGTTCCATCATCGGAAGATGCATTTCTTCCGTGCGAATGATCCGCGGGGTCCGGAGTTTGTGACGAATGTTGAATTGAAAGAGTTCGACATGGAGCATGCGATTCCGGAGCTTGTGAAAGTTGCGGCGTTTATTGCGGAGCATCCGTGTGCGCCGAAGGTGGATATTGCGCCGGACGCGGAGGCGGAGCAGCATTTGGTGTGGCTGGCGACGACGGGGCATGTTGTGGCGTTTACGAACGGGGTTTTCTCGGCGGTGGAGAAGAATCCGAAGTATGGTCCGCAATGGCAGAAGAAGTGGAAAACGAAATCTGCTGAAGTGAAACCTGCGGAGGAGGCGAAGAGCGCGGAAAGTGTCGCGCCTGCTGAAGTGCCAGTTGAGACGCCTGCGCCGGGAACGGAAAGTGCCGCGCCTGTTGCGGCTGTTGCGGCTGAAGAATTTAATAAGAACGAAGAGAAGAAAGAAGAGACGAATGAAACTTCCAATCAGTTGGCTGAATGAATATGTGAAAGTCGATGATATCGACCCGAAGGAACTCGCGGAGAAACTGACGCGTGCGGGCTTGCAGGTTGAGTCGATTGAGACGGTGGGTGCCGCGCCGCTTGCGGACGATTTTGTGGTTGTTGAGGTTGTGGAATGCGAGATGCATCCGGACTCCGACCACTTGCATGTGTGCAAGGTGACGGACGGCACGACGGAGTATCAGGTTGTGTGCGGGGCGCCAAATTGCCGCAAGGGGATTAAGACGGCGTTTGCGAAGATTGGCGCGGTGATTCCGGATGGCGGGTTCAAGATTAAGAAGGGCAAGTTGCGCGGTGTTGAATCGTTTGGCATGTGCTGTTCTTATAAGGAATTGGGCTTGCCGGGCGGGCATGATGGGATTATTGAGTTTCCGGCGGAGACGGCCGCGGGCACGTTTGTGCGGGATGCGGTTGGGGGCGAGAAGCCGGAGGTTGTCTTTGATATTGAAGTGACGTGGAATCGGCCGGATGCGCTCAGTGTGATTGGGTTGGCGCGTGAGTTTGGTGCGATTTTGCATCGCGAAGTGAAGGCGCCTGAAGTTGATTTTACGACGTGCGATGTGAAGGTTGAGGACGAGGTCAAGGTTGTCGTGGAGGACGCGGAGAAGTGCCCGCGTTACACGGCGCGCGTGATTACGTCGGTGGAAGATGGGCCGTCGCCGGAAGTGATGCAAAAGCGTTTGGAGCTTTGCGGGATGCGGTCGTTGGGGTTGGTCGTGGATGTCACGAATTATGTGATGTTGGAGCTTGGCCAGCCGTTGCATGCGTTTGACCATCGCACGTTGAAGGATCGCACGATTGTGGTGCGTGATGCGCGTGAAGGCGAAGAGATGAAGACGCTGGATGGCGTGATGCGCAAGCTCGATCCGTCGATGCTGATGATTTGCGACCCGGCGAAGGCGAATGCGGTTGCGGGCGTGATGGGCGGCGAAGAAAGCGAGATTGCAGAAGGCACGAAGAGTGTGATGCTGGAATCGGCGCTTTTTGAATGCACGTCGACTAAGTTCACGGCAACGAAGTTGGGGCTGGCGACGGAAGCGTCGTATCGGTATATTCGTGGGGTGGATAAGGACCTTGCGGATTTGGCGAGCCGGCGCGCGGCACATTTGTTGCAGAAGTATGGCAAGGCGCAAGTTGCCGCGGGCGTTGTCGATGTGGACAATCGCGTGTGGGTAAAAACTGCCGCGGGCGAGAAGGTGCTGAATGCGGATGTGACGCTGGACTTTGATCGCGCACGCCGATTGATTGGTATCGCGATTGACAACGTGAAGATGGTGGAGATTCTTTCTTCGATTGGGCTTGTGCCGCGGTTGGAGAAGGGCGCGGATGTCGCGGCACTTTCGAGTGTCACGTTTGGCATTCCGAGCTGGCGGTATGACTTGACGCTTGAAGCGGACCTCGTTGAAGAGATTGCGCGTATTTACGGGCTGGATAATATTCCAGATACGATGCCGTCGGCGCCATCTGTTTCGACGTTGGATGATGCGCCATTCCGTGCGAAGTGCCGCGTGCGCGAGATTTGCACGGCACTTGGTTTCACGGAGGCGATGCACTATTCCTTCCTTTCGAAGAAGGAGTTGGACGATTTTGATTCGCGTGCGGCGTCGGTTGAAAATCGTTTGGCGTTGCCGGATCCTGTTTCGGCGGAATATGGTTACATGCGTGATAGCTTGTTGCCGCAGATGATGGATTCGTTGGGGCGCAATGCTTCGCATCAGTTGGAGACGGCGCTCCTCTTTGAGATGGGCAAGGTCTTTACGAAGGGGCCGGCTGAGAAGGAAATGCTCTCGCTTGGTTTTGTGGGGTCTGTTGGGCGTGAAGCGTTGCGGCGCCGCGTGGCGGTGACGGAAGAGGATGTGGTTCTTTGGATGAAGGGCGCGGTGGAGGAACTCATCGCGAAACTTCACGCGGGGCATCTTGAATTTGCCGCGGTTGAGCATCCTGCCTTTGTGCCAGGTGCAGCGCTGGCCGTCAAGTTGAATGGACGCGAGATTGGCGTTCTCGGGGCGCTTTCCGCGAAGCTTCGCCATCCGTATCGTTTGACGACGCAGATGGCCTTGTGCGAACTTGAGTTGAAGCCGCTTTTGAAGCGTACGGATGTCTTGGGCAAGGTTTCGGCCGTGCCGCAATTCCCGCTTGTTCGCCGCGATGTCGCAATCGTTGCGAAGAAGGAAATTCCTCATGAGACAATCGTGAAGACGATTCGCAAGAATGGTGGCAAGGAGCTCATCAATGTGACGCTCTTCGATACTTTCAAAGATTCTCGCGCCTATGCCCTCGAGTTCCGTGCGGCTGATCGCACGCTGACGGATGAGGAAGTGGGCAAGACGTTCCAACGCATTGTTGATGCCTTGCGTGCGACGCCGGGCGTTGAGGTGCGCGAAAGCTAAGAGAAAGGATTTTAGACGACGTGGGTCCTGTGTTGCACGCGGATTTAGCAGAAGTTTCTTCGACCGACATCATTAAAAGGGGCTTCGGCCCCCACCTAGAGATTACGGGTTCCGGGGATTCTGTGTTACGGCAATGTGGGACTTCTTTTATTGTGCGCGGGGCGCGGCACTTTTTGTTGGCCGGTCTCGTGGTGTTTGGGGCGCTTGGGAGTTTTGCCGCGCTCAAGGCGAGTAAGAACAAAGGCGTTTCGATTGAGGTTGCGCGCGCGCTTCAAATTACGCGGGGCAAGCAAATTGATTCGGGGCTTGTTTTTCTGGATGGCAAGTTTTTGCCGCCGCCGTATGTGGTGGAACGTTATGGCAATGCGTTGCGCATCAATGGGATTCAAGTGACGCGCGCGTTGATTCCGTGGGGACGTTTTTTGATGACACAAGAGGGCGCAAGCGTTGTGACGGAAGAAAGTGCCGCGGTGCAACCTGTGGCGTTGCAAACAACTGCCGCGGTCACGACTGAACCTGAACCTAAACCTCAACCCAAGCCCAAGCCTGCGGCCAAGCCAACGCGTGCAGAAGTCGCGGCGGGTAATTATCTTGAATCGCTTTTTGATGATGACGAAACTGAGGACGAATGCGTCATCATTGACGATAACGAAACTGATTTTGGGACGCTTCTTCCGCCCAAGAAACAAAAGGCGAAGCCAAAGGTCGCTGTCGCTTCCAAATCTGTAGCAGAAGTGCCGCGTGCCAAACCACAACCGAAGCCAGCCGAGCCGCCGCAACCTCGCATCCGTAAGCGCGTCCAATTCAATGGCACGTTTGTGATGAATGCGAAGTGTAAACAAATGGTGGAGCGCATGAATAAGCGCCGCGCTCATGTGGATACCGTCTTGCGCAATGGTGGATTTGTTTTCTTTAGTTCGAAACATGCGTGGACAACGGGCGATGGTGGCGTGTGCACGCGCCTCTTGGCAAAACTTCCCGAGCTCATGAAGGACACCAACAGCGAACAAGAATTCCTTTCGAAGGCCATTGCTGCGGGTTTCAATTTTATCCAAGAAGATGATCTTCGGCTGTTCTATAAGAATCGAATTGATTGTTTTAAGCTGATTCAACGCCGAAACGAACTCAAAGAAGAAGAGAAGCGGAAGGCATTGCTTCGAAAGTAAGCACGCGTTGAAGAGGGGCTAAATCTGTTGAGTCTTCCGCGGCAGATTTTAGAGCCGAGATTTTTTACGCTAGCTGTTTTATTTTTTTCGCTAGCTGTTTGTTTTTTTATTTTCCAGGCTTGAAATTTTGCCGCGGTGCGAGAAGGGGAGAGCTGTACGCGCGTAACTTTGTGAATTTACGCGCGTAACTTAGCTAGGTTACGCGCGTAAGTCTGCTAGATTACGCGGCGGCGATTAGTGCGAGTAGGAAATGCGCACCGAACCCGAAGGCGAGGTCGCCTGCACTTCATCCGTTGGAACCGTAATCGTCACCTTCTTGACGTCTTCCTGTTGCTCTTCAATGGGGCGCATATCAAGCGACAAAACCTTCGCGGCAGTTCCATCGCGCTGGCCAGGCTCCTGACGTTCGCCGCGGATGTATTCGCGACCCATCACCGCATTCGTCGGCAAGCCAATTTCCCGCGGCAAATCAGCCGGGTTCGCAATGCCAACCGTCACACAAATGATGATTTCGTTCTGCACTTTCTGGCGGCTCTTCCAACCAAAGATTTTCGGCCCAATCCATGGAATCTTGCGGAGGTACGGAATGCCCGAATCCACATCTTCTTCCGTCGTCTGGGTCAGGCCACCAATGACGGCCGTTGCGCCATCCTTCATCGTGAATTCTGTCGTCAAACGCTTGACATTGATGATGGGGTAGGTTGTGTACGGTGCGGCATCGCTTGCCCCCGCAATCGCCTTATCGCTTTCCTTATTACTAATCGTCGGAATAATTTCAACCGAAATAAGCCCATCCGGCGAAATGCGCGGACGCACCTTGAGCTCAATGCCATAACTAAAGAACGCTTCCTTCGCGAACATTTGTTTATCTTCGCCTGGGATTGTTTCAAGCGAGGTCGAAATGGAAAGGTTCTGCGACGAGGTGCCCGTGTACTGCGAGGAAATGGTGACGTTTGGTTCCTTCGTCGTCATATCCACACGCGCTTCCTTGCCATTCGAAACGATAATCTTCGGATTGGAGAAAATCTTGCCTTCGCCCATCTGCTCAAACGCGCTCAACGCCAGCGAAAAATCATCCGCGGAAAGTTGTCCCGCAAAGCCATTTACCTGATTCCACATGATGCTGTTCTCAGAAATTCCCGCACCTTCTGCCGCCTTGAGTGTCGGCGAAATGCCCGTGTACGTATCAGAGGTAGAGTCCGAGGTGGATTCTGTCGCGTCTTCACCCGAGCCAGACGAACTGAGCGACTTGGTGATGGAGCGAGCCGTTTTCAGCGCAGGGAATTCATTCAAGCGAGCGGAATTCTTTTCCCAACCAACCTTCATGCCTTTTGCATAAACCGACCAACTCGATAGCGCCGACCAATTCATCCCCAATTTGTGCATCGCCTCCGACGACAATTCCAAAAACCGCGCCTCAATATAAATCTGCGCAACGGCCTTATCCACCGCCTCAATAATTTCATTGCACGCCGAAAGCGTCTTTTCATCGGCCGTGACAACCACCACGTTTGCACTTTCAAAACACGTTGCAATCTGCCGGATCTCCCTGCCGTTCTTATCCTTAATAGAGTAGGTCTTATTGAAAAGATCTGCCAACTCGCGTGCCGACGCATGCTTCAATTGGAACGACTTCGTATTAAGTTTGATTGTCTGGAAATCCTCAACTACGCGGTAGATATTTTCATTCTTATCCAATCGGAACCCGCGCGCATTCAGAATTGCGGTCAACGCCTGATGCCACGGCACATTGCGCAATGTCACCGAAACACGCCGCTGCAAATTCGTCGATTCACCCGAAATAATGTTACGCCCCGTCGTCTTACGGAACTGACGAAGAATATCCGCAAGCGTTGCATCATCACAATCAATATCGACAAGCGCTTCTGCATCCGTTCCATCGGCCGACTTCACCTTTGGCCGCCGCGCCGCCAACGCCGCATCATCCTCTTCCAAATCAACTTCATCCACCATGCGCTGGCCATTCACCATGCCCGTCGCCACATCTGCCACGCTCGGAACACTTTCCTTTGCCTTGGGCGCCTCGGCTGTCACCGCGGCACTTTCCGCTTTTGCTGCTGCTTCTGGTGCTTTTTCCGCGGCAGTTTTTTCGCTTGGCTGTTCTGGCGCTTTCACTTCGGGTGCGCTTTCAACTGGCTCTTCTGCTTCAGTAATTTCAAGAGGTTCTTCCGCGGCAGTTTCTTCTTCAACTTCCATCGCCGCTTTATTCGCTTTTGTGACCTCACTCGCTTCCGCGGCAACTTCCTTCGCTTCCGCAAGCGCATTCAACGCCGGAAGCGCGGCACTTTTTTCTTGTGCGCTGAGTCCTAAGGAGAACATCAAGGCCATCAGAGTGGACGGAATCTTTTTCATTTGTTTGTTCCTTTCTTATCTTTCGCATTTGGTTGTGCCGCGGGGACTTGCCCATCCGCACCTGTCCGAATGCTTTGTTCCAACTCGCGTGCACGCACACGAATCAATCGAAGAGTTTTATTATTGGTCAGGGTTTGCACGCGCCAAGTAAAACGATACCCATCGTGATTGACCGACACCAAATCCCCATCACCATAAATGTTCCCATTGATGCTAACAGCCTGGCGCAAACCACCCTTGCCATCACCAAACTTCATCGTGCTCCCCAGTCGCAATGACTTACGCGCCCGCACCCAACGCCGCGAAAGCTCAACCGACTCATCCTCTTCCTGCGCCGCCGCGGCCTGTGCCGCCGCCACTATTTCTGCCGCGGCCTCCGCCGCACTCTTCTGTTTCTCTTCCTCAGCCGCCCCATCCGCCGCCTGCTTGACCTCCACCGAATCCACAATCGGCTCCAATTCGCCATGATACCCAACCGGCCAAAACGGATTGCGTAGCGGAATCGTCGCCAACAGCAAAATGGACATAAAGCTCGTCATCGACTCGTCCCTCCCACGCTATTTTCTGGCGACTCCATCGGCCACTCCAGCACAATCGCAACCTGTTGCGCATTCGCTTCACTGCGCGATGTAATCGTAATCGATGACACCGCCACAAGCGGAAAATCCTTCTCCAAACAACGCACAAACGACACCGCCTTCTGATAGCTCCCCACGCACGTCATCCGAATCGGACAGCGCACATACTTCTTCTGCGGAATCGCCTTCACAACCGGCAACTTAATCGGCGCCAAACTCTCGTACACCATCCCCGAAAGCCCACATCCAACCGCCAACGTCTCCACATACGACTTCGCCCGCATCGCCGTTGATTCCAACAATGGCTTAATCATTGCCGCGCGAAACTTCTCCAGCTTCGATTCCGCCTCCGCCACCTGCTTCTTCACATCTTCCGACCGCGACAAATTTGCCGCCACCGTCCGATTGCGCTCCGCATGCTGCTTGACTTCCTTGCGCACCTGAATCAACTTTGTCTCAGTCTGCTCTATCACGCCAAAATAAAGCCCTGCCGCCACCGCGCCAAAAATGAGCGTCACCAGCAACGAACGTTTTGCGCTCGGCGCCATCGTCTGGAGATTCATTTCAAGAACCTCCTTCCCATAATCGAATAGTCAACCTCAAAAATAACCATTCGCGAATTGCTCGAATCCTGTTGCGACTTCACGCGCGGACTCGTCGTACAAATTGAATTCGTAAACGATTCACTCGCCAGCGCATCCATCAACGATTGAATCGGCGGAATCGAGGGCGAACGCCCCGTCAACTTCAAGGTCGCCCGTTCCACATACCCCGTTGGATTTGCAAACGCGGGCCTCCTCTGCGCCACCTCTGGAATCGGCGGTGGTGGCGGCATCGGTATCTCAAGCTGCATCAATTGCACCTTCAGCGGCATTGCCTCCGCAAGCGCCGTCAAAAATTCCCCACGCCGCAAAATTGACGATTGGTAACATTCAAACTGATCCAGCTCCGCATTCAATTCCCCTAAATAATCCATCGTCTTAATCGCGTCTTTATTCGCCGACTCTTTTGCCGCGAGGTCCGACTTCAATTGATGCAACGTTGTCTGCGCCAAAATCAGCTGGCCACCCAAAATCGCCCACCAGACCGCAATCCCCAAACACGCCAAAATCGCCAAAATCGGCAACATGATTCGAAACCGCACAGGCGATGAACTCACCCGCTCGCTCTCCATCAGCAAGTTCAAATGATAAGCATGTGACGTTTCAATCTCTTCGCTCATCGCTTATCATCCTTCCTCGCCCACAAACGCCAGTGCCGCCCCCAGCGCCCCAATAAACGCATTTGCCGCGCCACCTTCCACGACCGCGCCTTCCCCAATAAACGTATGCTCATTCACCTCAAGCCCACTAAACAAATTCGGCGCCACCACATCCAAATGCGCGCGATCCTCCGCGATCGACGCAAAATACTTCGCACCCGCATTCATCCCCATCAAAATACACGCCGACGGCTCCACCCCAAGCTTCCCAACCAAATAATCACGCGACACCGCAAGCTCATCTACAATCGGCGCAATCACAGGCTCCAATACCGGCCGCGGGTCAATCAACGTATCCTCCAAAACTGCATTCACCATCGCATCGTCCAGCCCCAATTCCTTCTTCAACGCCTTGCGAATCGCAATCGTCCCGCCCACCCCGCGGCACGTCCGCCACAACACAATGTTCCGGTTGTGATACCCAACAATGTGCACTTCGCTCGCCGTCATAAACGCCACCAACGCCGACCCCTTTGACTCAACAAAATTCGGCTGCCGCAAAATGCTCCCCATCAACGCCGAAGGCCGCAACTGAATCGATGCCGCCGTTGGCCGCCGCCCCTCTGCCAATAACCGCGAAATCCACAACACCTGATATTCCGGCAACATCGCCTCCATCACAAAGTCCGTCGATTCCTCCAGCGGCTTCATCACAAATCGCGTGCCACCATTCGAAATCGGCAAACCCGGCGTCACATCCAACTCAACCGCCGCGGCAACTTCCTTCTTCTCCTCTTTCTTCTCGTCATCCGCTTTGTCGTCCGACTTCTCCTCGTTCCTCTTCAACGAAAAACGTTTCGCCTTCGGCGCCTCTTCCTGATGCGCGCCCGCCGTGAAATCTGCACGAAATGCATCCTGCGTCGTCTGCGCCAAAAACATGTCTGGACTCGTCACCGCCAATGCCGCACGCGGCGCCTGAAACGCCGTCGGCACCGTCCACGTACAATTCTTCGAGGCAGCTTCCCACGATGTTGGCAAATCCATTGAGGGCGGTGGCAAAAACCCAACCGCCGCCACATGCAAAACGCCCTTCTTTTCCGTCAAACGAACCGCCGGCACACCACGCACTTCCCCAGAAAAAAGATCAAAACCAACAACATCAATCGCGCGATGACTGCGCTTCTTGGGCTTTGAACCTTTCGCACCGCCACCACCAATCGTAATCGTCTTCGTCCTCGTTAACTGAATCTGCATAGAATTGACTTATATTATACCATATTTCAGACCAAATTGGTAGTAGGAATTTTACTTTTCTCATCCCAGAAAATCTGCCGCGGATGAAGTACTGCGAGATTCGCCGCTCATCTCAAGTTCGGGCATTCACACGAATAAGGAATCGTATTGAAAGCGGAACGAAAATGGCATGTAACCTTTGGAACTTTTGGAGTGGAGTGCGGGAAAAGTGCCGCGGTTAGTTGAGGGAATTGTGCGGCTTGCGGGTGAGCGATTCTTCGGTGAAGGGGTCGTCCCAGGAGACCTTTTCCCATGAGGGATTGGAGGTCCAGATGCGCGTCACTTTGCCGTTGACGACGAGTTGGATGATGCAGCCGCCGATGCGTTCGCCTGTTGTGGATGAATGGGTGGAGCGAAATCCGCCGCGGGTGGAGGATGAGGTGCGGGTGCGTTTTTTGGTGAGGCGCGTGGTGGGGGAGGTGAGCTCGATGGAGTCTTTGCCTTCCGCGGCAAGTTTGAGCGGGTGTTTTTCCTTCTTGATGATGTAGGGCTTCATATCATCGTCGTGGTAGGCGATGTAGAAGACGCGGAGCTCGGATTTTTCGGGTCGGCCTTTGCCGCGGACGCGGACGTCGGCGCGCCAACGCATATTGCGTGTGATGGTTTTGGAGGAGCTGGAGGACGTGCCGAGCGTGCGGAGGGAGGAGCCGCTTTTGGAGGAGGTGGTCTCGCCCATGAGGGGCGAAACGTCAAGGTAGCAGGTCCAGGCGGGCTTGGCGGCAAGGGCGGTGAGGCCGATGAGCAAGGTCGCGGCGAGCGCGGCAAAATGGCGGAGCTTGCTCATGGCGTTGAATTAGTGCCTGCCGCGGCGCGAGTGGGCGATGACGTGCGAGAGGACGGCCAAGGATTGGGCGAGGTCCACATTTTGCACGGTGACGGACTTGGGAACGTTCAAGGGGCAATTCGTGAAGTTCCAAATGCCGCGGACGCCTGCATCGACAAGGTATTCGGCGCATTCTTGGGCGGCCGCGCCTGGAACGGTCAAGATGCCGAGTTCAATGTGGAGCTGTTTGATGATGCGGTGGACTTCATCCATCGGGCGAATCTTGACGCCGTGGACGGTGCGACCGACGAGGAGTTCGTCTGCATCAAAGGCGGCGGTGATGGAGAGGTTTTGTTCTTCAAAGCCAGAGTAGCCGAGGAGGGCGCAACCGAGGGAACCAGCGCCAATGAGCGCGGCATCGGTCGCGCTGTCCCAACCAAGTGCGCGGTTGATGGCCTCGCACAATTCTTTAGCGGGGTAGCCGCGGCGTGGACGACCGGGGACGCCAGCCATCGCGAGGTCCTTACGCGCAAGAACGGGATCGAGCCCGAGTTCTTCCGCGAGAACGGCCGAAGAGACGCTCATTTCGCCGCCTGCAAGCTTGGCTTTGATAGCACGAAGATACACCGGATACCGACGAATTGTCGGCAACGGAAGGGGGGCCATTTCGCCCGAAGGAATCTGTTGCGTGTTCATGGTCGTATATTATACCATATTTTCGGACAAAATGGGAGTTCCAATTTGGCGGAAATTATGGTATAATATACGGCATGAAAAAGTGCTCTCAGAGTTTGAAGGCGGTGGTGGTGTTGTCGGGTGGTCAAGATTCGGCGACGGCGCTGGCGTTAGCTGTGAAGAAATTTGGCGCGGCGCAGGTCGCGGCGATTACGTTTCGGTATGGGCAGAGGCATCAGCTGGAGACGAAGTTTGCCAAGGGCCTGGCGCGGCACTTTGGTATTCGTGAGCACAAGATTGTGAAGCTCGACTTCTATAAACACTTGACGACGAATGCGCTCCTTTCGAAGGATATCAAGATTGAACGCAAGAAGGGGTCGAAGTGTCCGACGACCGTCGTGGAAGGGCGCAACGCGTTTTTCTTGCTCGCGGCGAGTGTGTGGGCGAAGGGACTCGGGGCGACGGAAATTTACACGGGCGTTTCGGAGGCGGACTTCTCGGGGTATCCCGATTGTCGCGCGGCATTTATTCGCTCGCAGGAAAAAACGATTCGCCTCGCGCTCGACTATCCCATTCACATTGTGACGCCGTTCATTCACAAGACGAAAGCGCAGGAATGGGCGATGGCGGACAAACTCGGCATTCTCGATTTGATTCGTGAGAAGACGCTGACGTGCTACAATGGAATTCCTGGAACGGGCTGTGGGAAGTGTCCCGCGTGCAAGCTGAGGAATCGTGGGTATGAAGAATTTATGAAGGCAAAGAAGAAATGAGGATTACAGGCGGCGAATTTTGTGGGCGCACGCTCGTGGTGCCAAAGTCGGACGCGATACGCCCGACGCAAGATCGTGTGCGCGAATCGCTCTTTTCGATTTTGCAACCGGAATTGGGCGCGGCAGTTTTTCTCGATTTGTTTGCAGGCTCGGGCGCGGTGGGGCTGGAGGCACTTTCGCGGGGCGCGGCGCATGCGACGTTTGTGGAGGCGAGCCGAAATCACGCGGCAGTTTTGTCGCGGAACTTGGAGGCGATGAAGGTGGGCGCGCGCGGCGAGGTTGTGGTCGCCAATGCCTATCGCTGGATTGAAACGTATGTCGGCAAGGGCTATACGATTGTGTTTGCGGACCCGCCGTATGCGCTCGGCGAGGAACGTGGCTACGCGGCGGTTTTGGCGACCTTGGCCGCGCGCAACGTGGTGAGGCCAGATGGGCTTTTTATTGCGGAGATGACGGCTGTGCAAAAGGCGGAAGAGACGCCAGGCTGGGACCTCTTGCGCGACCGCACGTATGGCAAAACACGCATTTGCATTTGGCGCAGACTGGACGAAACAAAGAAGGAGGAATCATGAGCATGCAGTTCCATCGTGAGTGGTCCGCACCGAAATTGGACGATGCATTCTTCCCCGTTGAAGTGTGCAAGCTCGCATTCAAGAAGGATTATCAAATCATTCGTCAGCCCGATTTGTTTGGCGGCGAAGTCGTGACGCGGCAAAAATCTCCGCGCTCGCGGTATTGCCCGATTCCAGGCATTCGCGCGATTGTGGATGCGGAAGCGGGTCACGTCTTTGCCAGCGTTTCGACGAGCTACAAGCTAGTCACGAATGAGGACGCGTATCACGAGGCCGCGCCAATTGCGGAGAAGGTTTTCAATTGTTCCTTGAGCGAACTTCGCTGTGCCAACTTGGTGATGCCGAAATCGCGTGCGACGTGCATTATCGATTTGATTCATCGCGCAAGTGTCTTTGAGCCTTTTTCGAAAGACCCGTGGCACCTTTTCATTCGCATCATCAATTCCTACAACCGCATGCGTTCGGCGCATTACGAAATTGGCCTGTGCCGCGGCACATCCTTGAATGCACTCATCCTTGATGCCGCGCCCAATTCTGCCGCGCTTCACATCAAGGAGGCGACGGCCAAGTTCAAAGCCTTGCACGCGTTCAAGCTGGAGAAGTCGTGGTGCTTGCCGCTCTTTTGCAAGGTGTTCAACATTCATTTTCCGCAAGAGAAGTTTGAACGTTATCAAGCGCCGCGCGCGGCCAAACAACGTGAAGCCATCCTCAGTATGATTCGCGCAATCACGGCCCGTCGCGATGCGTATTTCACCGACCTCGGCGCCAATGCCTACGCCGTCTTGAATGTGCTTGCCGATTATGCCACGTTCCCAACCGCGACACTTTCGCCCGTCAACGTTGTCCCCGGCTATCAGCGCAAGGTGGGCGCGTGGATGGATGAATTTGCCGCGGCCAAAGGCACCAAGAATTTCTCCATCGCTTCTTACATCGGCAACGACGCCATCGAAACTTCCGTGCGGCTCAATCAATTTGCCGCGCTCTACAACACCTAAAGGAGACTGAATATCATGAGAAAAGACCTTGAAAAACTTTCCGTCCTTGGCAAGACCGTGCGCGTGCCAATGGAATATAATCCTGCCTTGCTCGACACATTCGCCAATCAACATCCGGAGCGTGATTACTGGGTCACATTCACCGCGCCCGAATTCACGACGCTCTGCCCCAAGACGGGTCAGCCCGACTTCGCGACCGTCACGATTCGCTACATTCCTTCGAAGAAGATGGTGGAATCGAAATCCCTCAAACTCTATCTCTTCGGCTTTCGCAATCGCGGCGATTTTCACGAGGACGTCATCAACATCATTTACAATGACCTCTTCAAATTGATGAAGCCCAAGTACATGGAAGTCTACGGCAAGTTTGCCGCGCGCGGCGGAATTTCAATCGATCCATTTGTGAACGGCACTCTTGACGCGAAGTATAAAGCCCTCGCGAAGAAGCGCTTTGAAGACTGGAAGGGAGTTCGCGATTGATGCGCACCTGGGGCATTACCGGCACAAACGGCAAGACCACCACAACGTGGATTCTCGCCGATTTCCTGGGCGCGGCGTATATCACGACCGTTGAAGTCAATACGCTCGCGCGGCGCTTTTACACGGGCTACACAACGCCGCCACTCGACCAACTCCATGCCATTTTTGCAGAGATGGAAGCGAACGGCGCACACGATTGCGTGATGGAAGTTTCCTCCCACGCAATCCATCAACATCGCACAGGCGACACCGTCTTTTCAGGCGGCGCATTTACGAACCTCTCCGAAGACCATCTCGATTATCACAAGACGATGGAAGCTTACTTCGACGTGAAACTTGACTTCGCGCGGCGCATGCCCAAGGACGCGCCCTACGTCGTCTGCCTCGATGGTGGCTATGGCCACGAAATGCTCGCAGCCTGCCGCGCCCTCCACGGCCCACGCATCATTCCCGTCACGCGCAAGGAGCCCACGTTCGATTTGACAGGCCTCCAACTCGTCGGCGATTACAACGAATCAAACGTCCTAACCGCGGCAGTTTTAGCCGAGGCCGCGGGTGTCCCACACGAATCCATTCAAGCCAAAATCCCGCTCCTCAAACCGCGTTGGGGACGCCTCGAATATGTGCCCTGCGCGGCAACGAAGGCCCGCGTCTATGTCGACTTTGCACATACGCCCGATGGACTCGAAAAAGTCCTGACCGCGGCGAAAGGCTTCACACGCGGCCAGCTTTGGGTCGTCTTTGGCGCAGGCGGTGACCGCGACCCGATGAAGCGTCCCTTGATGGGCGAAGCATGTGCAAAACTCGCCGACCGCCTCGTCGTGACGAGCGACAATCCCCGTTCGGAAGACCCCAATGAAATCATTCGGCAAATCTTGGTGGGCATTCCTGATACGAAACGCGCGGCGACACAAATTGAACCCGACCGCTTGAAGGCGATTGAGCTCGCGGTGAAATCTGCCGCGGAAGGGGACACCGTTCTCATCTGTGGCAAGGGTCACGAGACGACACAAGAAATCAAAGGCGTGAAATATCCCTTTGACGACCGTGAAGTCGTACGTGGTTTGTAAATTCAATTGTCAAAGATCAATGCTGTAACCAGCGTCTAATCCACTTTTCATGAAAAGTGGATTGGCCTCATTCCACACTACATCGCGGCGCCTCCTTTCATCGCGTCAAGCGCCTTCTCACGTTCGTCCTTCGAAAGCTTGTGCCACGCCAATACCTC
>CAVGIZ010000021.1:0-17852 GCA_963629255.1 Anaerovoracaceae bacterium | reverse complement strand
GGTGCGGAATATGATATAATATGCGGTATGAAATTTTTTAGCAGAATGAAGAGTTGGTCGGTCGGGATTGTTGCGGGCGCGGCACTTTTTGTGGCGTGTGAGGCCGCGGCAGGTTCCGTTAAGAGAGCGTATCGTGCGGAACGGTATTCGCGTGGGAATTTGGGCGTTGTGAGCGTGCAGCCGATTGATTCGGCGCAATGGTTGTGGCATCCGGATTTGGCCAAGGAAGTGACGGAGGCTCCGCAAAGGTATCTGCGTTTTCGGAAGGAGTTTGTGTCGCCGGGTGGTGTGGCGAAGGTGGATGTGAGCGCGGATGAGCGGTTTGTGTTGATGTTGGATGGCGTAGTCGTGGCGCGGGGTCCGAATCGTGGGAGTGGGGTTGAGAATTGGATGTATCAGACGTATGATATGGAGCTTGAGAAGGGGAAGTATGTGCTGGAGGCGGTTGTGTGGCGGATTGGAGAGAATGCGCCGCTGGCGCAGCTGTCGTGGCGCGGCGGATTTATTTTGAAGGCGGAAGGTGCGTTTGATGAGTTGCTCACGACGGGGAAGGCGAAGTGGCAGGTTGGGGAATTGAAGGGGACTGAGGCGGATTGGAAGATTGAGGCGGCGTGTTCGTGGGGCGGTGGGTCGCCTGTGAGGGTGAAGGGGACGGGGATGCTCGATGAGCTGCCGGTGGAATGGAAGGAGGCGGTTGTGGTGCGTGGGGCGGTGCCGAACACGCATTATGGTTCGAGGGCGAAGGGGTGGTTGCTCTATCCGTCGACGTTGCCGGATCAGTTGGAAGTGCAGTGTGCGCCGGGGTCGATCAAGGTGGGCGGCGTGAAGGTTGGCGAGGAATGGACGATTGAGGCGAATTCGAAGAAGGAGATTTTGTGGGATTTGGAGAATTACTACTGTGCGTATCCGGTGTTGGAGACGGAGGGGGGCAAGGGCGCGAAGGTTGAATGGGCGTGGAGCGAGGCGATGATTGTGAAGAATAGTACGTGGTGGAATCCGTACAATTACAAGGTGATGAATCGCAATGAATGGGAAGGGAAGGAGTTCCGCGGGTTCACGGATGAGTTTTGGATGGATGGGAGAGAGAAGGCTGTGTTTACGACGCCGTGGTGGCGTTGTGGGCGTTGGGTGAAGTTGACGATTCAGACGAAGGATGAGCCGCTGAAGATTCGGAAGGCGTCGATTATTGAGTCGCGTTATCCGTTGAAGGATGAGAGCGAGTTTGTGTGCAGTGATGCGAGCTTGGTTGGGGTGCGTAAGATTTGTGAGCGTGCGATGCAGATGTGCGCGCATGAGATGTTGTTTGATTGTCCGTTTTATGAGCAGCAGATGTATCCGGGGGACACGCGGGTACAGTTGAGGATTTTGGCGGCGATGAGTGGGGATGACAGGTTGATACGGCGCGCGGCGGAAGTGTATGATTATGCGCGGCGTGACAATGGGATGGTGCCGATGAATTGGCCGACGCGTGGTTTTCAGGAAGGCGTGACGTATTCGATGTGTCAGCTGATGATGTATGGGGATTATGCGAAGGAGAATGGGAATAAGGAGTGGCTGGCGGCGCGGTTGCCGGGGATGCGGCATACGTTGGATGGGATTTCGTACTTGGAAGATGCGGATGGGATTTTGAAGGATTTGCCGGGGTGGAGTTTTATGGATTGGGTCGCGGGATGGGGCGGCGGTGTGGCGCCGGATGGTGAGGGTCCGTCGCCGAGTGCGGTGAATAATTTGTATTGGGTGCTGACGTTGAAGAATGCCGCGTATGTGGAACGGGCGATGGGGAATGAGGCGATGGCGGCGATTTGGGAAGCGAAGGCGGCGAAGACGATGGCGGCGGTGGAGAAGTTGTTCTGGGATGAAGGGCGCGGGATGTATGCGGACACGGTGAAGCATAATTCGTATTCGGAGCATGCGCAGTGTTTGGCGTTGTTGGCGGATGTGTTGGATGAGGCGAAGGCGAAGCGGGTGTTTGAGGGGCTTGTGAGCGCGGCAGATTTGTCGCGGTGCACGGTGTATTTTTCGTACTATTTGTTCGATGCGTATTTCAAGTTTGGGCGTGGAGATTTGTTTTTGAAGCGGTTGGACCTGTGGAGGGATTATGTGGCGCGCGGATTGCGAACGACCCTCGAAGAGCCCGAAACGGAGGCGAAGACGTCGAGGAGTGACTGCCACGCGTGGGGTGCGCATCCGCTCGTTTTCATGCAGAGGGGGCTTGCTGGGGTGCAAAGTGCCGCGCCATTTTTTGAGAAGGTGAGGGTTGCGCCGTCGCCTGGTTCGCTCAAGTTCATTAGGGCCAAAGCCCCGCATCCAAAGGGGTTTGTTGAGGTCGAGCTGAAATTTGACGGGCCGAAAGTTTCTGGATTTGTGACGTTACCGAAAGGCATTTGCGGTGAGTTTGTTTGGAAAGGGCGGACCGTTGAGCTTGCCGCGGGAAAGAACAATCTTACGATTGGGGATTGATTTCTGACCGATTTTTCGCTATAATATACACTACATAAACCTCATTAGGAGATATAACGACTATGGCTACTCTGGAACAAGAGAATAAGAAGTCTGGTAACATCATGGCGATTGCCACGATGTTTGCCTTGTTTTTCATGATTGCGTTTGTGACGAATTTCGCGGGCTCAATGGCGGTTGTGGCGAAGAACCAATTCAACGCTTCCGCGACGGCGTCACAGCTTGGGAGCGCGGCGAACTTTTTCGCGTACCTCTTTATGGGGATTCCGGGTGGATTGATTTTGAAGCGCAAGGGGTATAAGTTCACGGCGCTCTTGGCCGCGGCGGTTGGTTTTGTTGGGTTGGGTGTTCAGTTGTTGTCTGGGTATGTGCCGGCGTCAGCGAATCCGTTTTATGTGTACATCACGGGTGCGTTTGTGGCAGGCTTTTCGATGTGCTTGTTGAACCTTGTGGTGAATCCGCTGTTGAACACACTAGGCGGTGGCGGCAACAAGGGCAACCAGTTGGTGCAGTTGGGGTGCTCGCTCAATTCGGTGGGCGCGACGTTGGCGCCGATGATTTTGGGCTGGTTGATTGGTGGCGCGATGGACGCGGCGACGGTGTCGAAGGTGGCGCCGGCGATGTTGATTGCGATGGCGCTTTTTGCGGTGGCGTTTGTGATTGTGTGGCTGTCGAAGATTCCGGAGCCGCACATGGAGACGGCGGAAGAGAAGGCGGATCGTTTGTCGGGGAAGACGAGCGTGGTGAAGGACATTGTGGCGACGTTGAAGTTCCGTCACTTCACGTTGGGTGCGCTGGCGATTTTCTTCTACATCACGATTGAATCGGGCATTCCGAATATGGCGAACCTTTACATGAGCGAGATGGAAGGGGTTGGGCCTGTGATTGCGGGCAGCGTTGTGGCGTCGTATTGGTTTGCGATGATGATTGGGCGTATCGTGGGCGGCGCGATTGGCGGCAAGGTGAGCTCGAAGATGATGATTACGGTGTTGTCGTTGATGGGGATTGCGACGTTGCTGGCGATGATGTACATGCCGGTGAAGTTGGTGACGGTTTTTGGTAAGACGATTCCGGTTTCGATGTGTCTGCTGTTTGTGTGCGGGCTTGCGACGTCTGTGATGTGGGGCGGCATTTTCAATTTGGCGGCAGAAGGTTTGGGTAAGTACGTGCCGATGGGGTCGGGCATTTTCATGGCTTGCGTGTTTGGTGGCGTGTGCTTGCCGTTGCAGGGGATGCTGGCGAGTAAGATTGGTTATTTGGGCAGCTACTGGTTCACGATTGCGCTCTTTGCGTATGTGTTCGTGTATGCCAACTTTTTGTCCAAGCCGAAGGCGGCGAAGTAAGTAAGTATAAAATCGAAAGAAGGGACTCTTGTTATGTTGAATCAGGAAATCTACGATGAACTTGTTGCGAAGTTTGAGAAGCTGTATGGTGCGAAGCCTGCGATTGTGGCGTATGCGCCAGGGCGCATTGAGGTATTGGGGAACCACACCGACTACAATGAGGGCTATGTATTTTCTGCCGCGATTGACAAGGGGACCTTCTTTGCGGTTTCGCCGACGGCGGATGACACGTGTGAATTGACCGCGGCAGATTTGATGGAGACGGCGAAGTTCACGACGAAGACGGTGGTGCCAGCGAAGGAGATGACGTGGCAGAACTATGTGACGGGCACGTTCAACTGGCTGTTTGATGGCAAGCCGGAGACGGCCAAGCACGGGTTCAAGGCGGCGTTTTTGGGGAACATTCCGCTGGGGGCGGGGCTTTCGTCGTCCGCGGCACTTGAGATGTGCACGGTGTTGGCGTTGGCGAAGATGTATGGGATTGAGAAGGGCAAGACCGAGATGGCGAAGATTGGGCAGAAGGCGGAGCACACGTTTGCGGGTTGTCCGTGCGGCTTGTTGGATCAGGCGTCGTCGTTGTATGGCAAGGAGGGGGCGCTTGTGAAGAGTGACTTCCGGTATTGCACGTTTGAGAATGTGGAGTTGGGGCCGAAGGTTGCGTTCATGATGGTCAAGTCGAACGCGCGGCATGCGCTTGTGGATGGTGCGTATGCGTCGCGGCGTGAGGCGTGTGAGGAGGCGGCAAAGTATTTTGCTTCGGTGCTGAGGAAGAAGGTGACGCATTTGCGCGATGTGACGATGGCGGAGTGGGTGTTGTATCGCGGCGGGTTGAGCGAGACGACGGCGCGTCGTGCGGTGCATCCGATTGGGGAAGATGAGCGCGTGTTGCAGGGCGCGGCACTTTTGGAGAAGGGGGATTTGACTGGGTTTGGCGCGTTGATGTTTGATTCGCATGAGTCGAGCCGCAATTGGTTTGAGAATTCGTGCGAGGAATTGGACACGATTGTGGATGCGGCGAAGGCGATTCCGGCGGTGTATGGGGCGCGGCTTTCGGGCGGCGGATTTGGCGGGAGTTGTTGCTTGCTGGTGGACCCGACGAAGGCGGAGGAAATTGCCGCGGCCATTAAGAAGGAGTATAAGGCGAAGCATGGCGATGAGCCGACGGTGAGCTTGATTCGTCCTTCGGAGGGTGCGCACCTTGTCTAATGAAATTTCTCTAAACTCTAACAAGGGAACACGAAGAATGAAAACACTTTCAAGAATATCAGCATATGCGGTTGTGGCGTTGGCGGCAACTTGCACGATGGCACAAGAGGAAGACGAGACGACCTCCGAAGTTGCTTCTGACACGGCGGTTGAAGGGGTTGCGGAGCTTGCGGTTGCGCCTAAGGTCGCGGCCGACAAGTTTTTCTTTGCGCTGCCGAAATGCCAGCTTCTCGAAGGAGCGGCAGAAGTTCGTAAGCCAGGTGCAACAGCATGGGAAACTATTGAGGAAGGTAAGTATTACCCACTTGGCAGCGTTTATCGTACAACGACTAAGGCGACACGATTGACAATTCAGCTTGGTGAAAGTAGCTTCATTAAGATTGAAGGGGAAGCTTCGTTCGGTACTGTTGCGCAAGCCATTGGTACGAAGGAGCGTGTGGTTGAATTGAAGGCTGGACAGATTGATATCAAGCTTCCTTCAAATCTTCCTGAGGGGATGCTGACGGTTACGGCACCTGGATTTTCTGTTCTCAATCCGGCTGGTGAATCACGTTATATCTACGAGGCAACGGGCGATGGCGAGTTTGCTTCTGTGCGGTGTGTGACGGGGTCGTTGGCACTTCAGGGGCGTCACTTCAAGATTAAGATGATGCGTGCGGCGAATGAGATTCATATTCGCACATCGCAGGATATGCTTTTCACGGGTCTCTATGGTAAGAGCGGTGATTACGTTGTTGATCTTGATCAAGGCGATGCAATTGAACGTGACTTTGATACTGGAAAGGAAAAGGTTGTCTCGAAGTCTTTGGCGTGGAGCCTTTCGCCGCAGACGGCCATTCGTATTCACCGCGCAATTTCCGCGGCAGACAAACCAATGGCTGTTACAATTATGACATTTGATGCATCGGGAGATCTCAAGAATCGTTGTGCATTTTTTGAGGGGCGCCCAGAATTAACAACGGGTGAGCAGGCGGCAGCTGCGATTAAGGAAAAGACGGAGGCGGCTAAGAAGGCTGTTGACGCTGCAGAAACTGTGACCGTTGATGCAGAACCTACTGAAGGTTCTAATGGCGAAGAAGGGGAGTCTGCTTCCAGTTCGGACGAAGAATGATTTCATAGTCAACTAATAAAACAACAATAAAAATTAAAAACAAATAGAGAGAGATACGGTAAATAAGATGGTTATTCATCACTTCAATAAACTGATTCGTAATAAGTGGGTCTGGGGTGCTTTCGCAATTGTTATTTCCGCGGCATTTTGCTTCGACGGATTGTTCACTTCAAGCGATAGAGAAGAAGCGTCTGGAGCTGAGGCGGGGAAGCTTGCGGGCAAGTCGGTCCGCTTAGGTCTATTCACTGATGTCGTTGAAGACATTCGTGGGTTTGGGCAAAATCGTGATTGGCATCGGAAAACTGGTGAAGTCAATAAGATGGCCTGGGAAATAGTCGCGGCACTTTCTGTCGCGAACAAAGATGGCATTGAAGCTACGGACATCGAGGTAAGTGAATGGATTCGTCGTGATCCTTCCTTTGCTATTGATGGACAATTTAGCTTTGCGAAATATCAAGCAATCTTGCGTGAGAACTCTCTCACGCCTGAGCGTTACGAAGCTTTTCTTAAGCGGCGCTTGACGATGCTTCGCCTTAGCGAAGCGGTGCTTGCGTCTGCGGCATGGGCTTCTCCTATGGAGATTGATCGAACGGTGGCGGATTTGACGGATACGTACACGGTTCGTGTAGCGCGTTTTGCGCAATCTACAGAAGACGCAGATAAGGTTAAAATTGATGATGCGGACATTCGCAAGTGGTACGATGCAAACACGAACTCTTTGGCATTGCCTGAACGCATCAAGATTCGTATGGTCAAGTTTGATGCCACGCAACCTGCGATTCTCGCAAAGATGGTTGTAACAGAAGATGAACTTCATGACCACTATGATGCGACGATTGATCGCTATACAACGACTGATACGAATGGAGTGGAAAGCGTCAAGAAATTTGAAGACGTCAAGGGACAGGTTGAAAAGGAAGTTCGGCGCATTGCCGCGGTGCAATACTTTGAGACAAACCTCAATCGTTTGGCTTATGCCGTCAAGTCCCAGAAAGGAGCTTCTCGGCTTGACGAGATTGCAGCTGATAGCGGATTGAAAGTGGAAACATCAAATTGGTTCTCACTTGAAGGTGGAGCCGTTGAAGGGTTCTCTAAGTCTATCAATTCCATCATTCCGGGTGTAGAAGGTTTTGCGGCATCTGTGGCTGAACTTGATCCTTCAAGCGAAGATCTTCGCTATGGGGTCGTGCGTTCCGATAACGCCGTGTGGCTTATTGAAAAGGCTGAAACGAGCCCAGCACATACGCCATCCTTTGATGAGGCAAAAGAAGCTATTCGTCCACGCGTCTTGCGTGATGCTAAGGCCGATGCATTCAAGGCGTCCATTGATGCAATTGCCTCAAAGGGGACGAATGCCGTTTTATCAACTACCGTTGTTTCCACAAACATTACCTTTGCAATTTGTGATTTGAAGGCGGGCGATTTTGCTGACCAGAATGCTGTTGCTGATGTTGTTCGTAAACTAAACAAGGGCGAAATTTCGTCGTTCAAGCGTACGGGCATGAACACAGGGCTCCTCGTGGTCTGTTTGGATCGTGTAGAAGGGGACGCGGCAAAAGTTTTGCTGGTCAAAGATCAGATTGCGGCTGATTTGACGACACTTCAACGTCGGCAACTTCCAGAATCTTGGCAGAAGTGGAATTTGGAAAGCCTCGGGTTTGAATCGAATGAGACTTCTTCCATTGTCGACAACTCTGACGAAGTAGAGTAATATGACACTCCATTTCAAGCGCATCCATCCCGATGCAGTTTTACCTGCTTATGCGCACGCAAGTGACGCAGGGATGGATGTCCGAAGCGTTGAGGATGTAACTATTCCAGTTGGCAAACGAGCTCTCGTGCATACGGGGCTTGTTATGCTCTTGCCTCCAATGTACGAGGCGCAAGTGCGTCCACGTTCAGGTCTCGCGGCTAAGTTTGGTGTGACCGTTCTCAATTCTCCAGGGACTATTGATTCAGGTTACCGCGGCGAAATTTGCGTCATTTTGGCGAACTTTGGCGAAGCTGATTTTTCTATTAAGAAGGGGGATCGAATCGCACAAATCGTTATTGCGCCTGTTACGCAACCGATGATTGAGGAAGTTTCTGTAATTGACGAAACCGACCGCGGTGCGAATGGTTTTGGTTCTACTGGCCAGGCATAAAGCGAGGTTCTAATCGTGGTTCTCAAACTCTATAAATATGGCGAAAAGGTTCTCCGCGTAAAAGCTGATCCTGTCACAGTTGTAACGGCCGCTCAACGCAAACTCGCGGAGGACATGGTCGAAACAATGCACAAAGCTCGCGGTGTAGGTCTTGCCGCGGAACAGGTTGGCCACACGGAACAACTTTGTGTTATTGACGTCCCATCAGATTGCGATACAGAGGAAGATGCCGCGTTCAACGCGTCCATTCCAATGCCGCTCCTCTTGTGGAATCCGCAAATCATTTCTTGCAGTGGTAGCGTAAATGATAAGGAAGGTTGCCTTAGTTTCCCTGGAATCGGCGGATCAATCGTGCGCGCTGAACAGGTAACCGTTCAATATTTGGACGCCGACAACCATGCGCAAATCATCACAGCTCGTGGCTATCTCGCGCGCGCCTTGCAACATGAAATAGATCATCTCAATGGCATTTTATATGTCGATCACATGTCGGCCGTTGAACGGCTTGCCGTTGCAACTAAGCTCCAAAAACTCGCAAAGGCTAACGGCGGAACACGATAATCTACGCCACTCATAAATTCCGCATAAGGCCGATTATGTCAACTTGTGTTATTTGTCTGAATGTTAAAGGAGGTATTATTCTATGAGTACGAACGAAGAACCCCGTGCCCCTCTTGATGAACGAATCCCATCAAACGCCGTCAGCGTCTATGGACAGACGGACGCGATGGATGACTTTCCTGTTCTTAAAGCATTCCAGCAATACATTGATGCCGAGCAAACAAAATCGCGCAAGCGTATGATGATGCTGTGCATCTTCTTTGGTTGCTTAATGGCCGTCGTCATTGCCGTCTTTATCGTGATGCTTCATTCCGTTAGCGAGCGCAATCAATCTTTGAACGATCGCTTCCTTGAATACATGATGCAAGAGCGCAATCACACGCAAGCTCAACAACCAGTCGCATCTCCTGCCCCCGCGGCAAATCCAGCGACCGATGCCGCGCTCAAGGCAATGACAGAGTCTATTTCTTCCTTGCAAAAAGAACTCGCCGAACAAAAAACTGTCGCGGCCACGAAAGAATCTGAAGCCAAAACTGCCGCAAAATCCGCACACGAACAAGAGCTCGAAGCCCTTGCCGCCAAGCGCGAGCTCCTCGAGGCTGAACGCAAAAAAATTGCCGAAGAAAAGGAACTCCTCCATCAGCAAGAAGTTGAACGCCAGCGCCGTCGCCTCTATCCTGAATACTACCAAGATAATAAAGCGCCAGCAGCGACCACATCCCCTTCTCGTGGCAAATCTACCGCGCCCAAAACGCGCGTAACGCAAGATGATATTTCTCAACAAGATATTGATGAAATTCTTTCCGAAGCATATGGTGACGATAGCGAGGAAGAAGTGACCGAAGCCCCGCCGCCTAAGAAAACAACCAAAAAAACTGCCGCGGCGAAAAAAACAACATCCACAAAGTCTAGTAAAACACCTGACGCGAAATCGACAAGCAAGAAAGACGCCTCAGGCAAGGATACTGTTGAATCGGATGATGATGCAATTGAATATTTCAACGATGACGAATACTCAATCCCCGTTGAAGTCAAAGGTTCTTCTGCTGGTTGGAAAGTTCCTCTTTCCTAATAACTAGCTTCATCTCCCATTGCTTGACGGATTGGAAATGGTTCGATCCCTCTGAGAAGATGGTTCGATTTCAGCCTCGCTTTGGTACGTTTCAGGCTTGTCTTTGGGAAAACCACGCGTGACTTTTTAAAAAACCACAGGTGGTTTTTCTTAAAACCACGGGTGACTTTTTTAAAAACCACAGGTGACTTTTTCCAAGAAGCCCCCTTTCGCACCCATAAAAACCCCTTTCCCCATCCAAATAAACCCCCTCTAGCAACCATTTTCACTGCCTAAAACTGCCGCGGAACCCCAGCAGCTTCTTTATGCAAGCTCATGACTACGTGCCGCCGCGGCCGCAAGCGTCTCCGCAACAATCATCTTAAACTTTGGATTCGCAAGCTTCGTCATTCCCGCGGCAGTTGTCCCGCCCTTCGTACAAACGCCCGCAATGAACGCCCCTAAATCCGCTCCGCTCTCCCGCAAAAACTTCGCCGTTCCATACATCGTCTGCTCCGCCAAAAGCCTCGCCACAGCCGGCTTGAGCCCCAACCGAATTCCCCCTTCCATCATCGCCTCTTCCATATAAGCAAAATACGCCGGCCCCGATCCGCTGAGCGCCGTCACCGCATCAAAGTCCTTCTCCTTCAAAATCGCGACCTCACCAGCCCCCTGCAAAATCGCCTTCACCGCCTCTACAACCCCCTTCTCCACATTCGCCGCGGGACACATCGCACACATCCCCGCCCTCGCCCGCAACGCCAAATTCGGCATCACCCGCACGACCCGCGCCTTTCGTCCAAACGCCGCGCGCAACTTCCCAATTGTCTTCCCCGCCACAATCGACACAATCGTCACCTTCTCGCCAACCTTCCCCTTCAACGCCGCCGCAACCTCTTCCACATTCTGCGGCCGCACCGCAAGGAAAATAATCTCGCACGCCTTTGACACCTCCGCGACATCGCTCACAACCTTGACGCCATACTTCTTGCGCATCTCCTCCGCACGCGCCGCGCATGTCTCGGCCATCACAATCCCCTTCTTCACCGGAATCGCCGACAAAATCCCCTCGGCCATCTTCCCAGCTCCCCAAAAACCAATCTTGTATGTCTTCTTCATTTCGTTTTCCTTTCGCTTTCACAAATCTATTTTACTTCTCCAACCGCTCCAAAAGCGGCCCAATAAACGCCTCGCTCACATCCATCCCCAAATGAATCAACGGCTTATTCGCCCCGTGAAAATCGCTCCCCGCCGACGTCAAAAAACCAAGTCTCACCGCGACCCGCGTAAACCCAATCGTCTCCTCCACCGTGTTCGCCTGATACACCGCCTCGACCCCATCCAGCCCCGCTTCCTTCAGCCGCGCCAACTCCCTCTCCGCCGCCTCATACTCAACCCCCTCCTCGGCCCACGCCCCCTTCCAAAACTTCGGATGCGCCATCACCGCAACGCCCCCCGCCGCATGCACAACCCCAAACGCCTCTTCCTGCGTCGGGTGCCACCGCTCCTCATAACACCTCGTCTCCTTCGGCGACCGCGCTGTCAAATACTTCTCAAACGCCTCCTTCGCCGTCCCCGCATACCCATGCCGCACAAGCCAATTCGCAAAATGCGGACGCGCCAAAACCTCCCCATGCGCATACCCCGCAATGTCCTCCGCCCCAATCTCAATCCCGATCCTCGCAAAGTTCTCGCGTATCTTCTCATTCCTCGCATTGCGCCCTTCCAACACCTTCTTCAAAAACGCCTTCAGCCCCGCATTTCCCGCATCAATCCCAAGCCCCAACAAATGAAACTTATCAAACCCCTTCCCAGGCTCAATCGAAAGCTCAATCCCCGCAAAACGCCTCGCCTTATTCCGCGGCACTTCCGCCGCGCAAAACTCGCTCACCCCATCACAGTTGTCATGGTCTGTCAACGCAATCGCATCAAAATCTGCCGCGGCCTCCGCCAACTCCCGCGGCGCCAACGTCCCATCACTCGCCGTCGAATGCACATGAAAATCAACCTTCACGAATCGCGCCCTCCAAAAGCGCCACCCACTCCTTCAACCGCTCCGCACCCGCGCACTCCACAATCAACCGCAAATACGGCTCCGTGTTCGACTTGCGCACATTCAGCCACCCTTCCGCATACTCAATCCGAATCCCATCCATTTCCTCGCGTCCAATCTCCCGCGGCAGTTTTTCCGCCGCCACTTTGAGCACCCGCCGTATCGCCGCATCCTTATCCTCAACCCGATAATTCAATTCTCCCGAATTCGCATACCGCCCCGAAATCGGCGCCATCAACTCGGAGAACGTCTTCCCTTCCGCCTTCGCCGCGGCCACCTCACTCAAAATCCTCAACGCCGCCAACACCCCCGAATCACATCCAAAAAACTCACTAAAATAATAATGGCCCGCAAGCTCGCCACCGCACAACGCCCCGCACTCCCTCAAAATCGGCTTCGCAAACGCATGCCCCACCGGCACCATCACCGTCTCGCATCCCATCTCCCTCATCGCCTCAATCGCCCCACGCGACGTCCGCACATCATGTATCACCTTCACCTTCTCACGCTTCCCCGACCTCTTCATCGTCGCCTTCACCACAAGCGCAATCAAATAATCAGGCTGCACAAATTCGCCGCGCTCATCCACAAACATACAACGGTCCGCATCCCCATCAAAGATAATCCCCAAATCAAGCCCATTCTCACGCACCACGCGCGCAATCTGCTCACGCGCCTCCGCCTTCAATGGATTCGGCGCATGACACGGAAAGTTTCCATCCAGCGTGTCATTAATCACCACCGCTCCCGGAAACAATTTATGCACCAACAAACTCGACATCCCATTCGAACAATCCACCGCATACTTCAATCCACTCCCCGCATCCAAAATCGGACCATTCGCCTTCTGCCACTCAATATACCTCTCAAGCCCATCCATCGCCACCGCGGCACTTTTCCCACTCGCGCCCTCACAACAAACACCGCGCTTCACCATCTCCTCCACCCGATCCAATCCATCCGCATACCCAACCGGCAACGCCGTCTTCTTCGACACCTTCAACCCATTATCACTCGGCGGATTGTGCGACGCCGTAATCATCACAGACCCATCAAACCCTTCCTCCGCCGTGTAAAAATACACCATCGGCGTCGTGCACAGCCCAAGGTCCACAACCTCAACCCCAGCCTCCAACAAACCCTTCACAAGCTCGTCATGCACCACGGGAGAGCTCGCGCGGCAGTCACGCCCCACAAGCCACTTCCCGCCCCCAACAACCCGCGGCAACGCACGCCCAACCTGATGCACAACCTCCGGAGTAAAATCAACCCCGAACGTCCCACGCATATCATACGCCTTGAAAAATCCCATCGCCGCACACTTCCTTTCTCGCGCTCCTCGCGCTTTACTTCAACAAATCGCCCGCGTCCTTTTCCAACACTTTGCGCGTGTCCTTCTCGCCATCCTCATCCGCACGCACCAACGCCGCCTTGTAATACTCCGTCGCTTCTTTGCGCAACTTCGCCGCGTCCTCCTTGTTCCCAAGCTCCTCCGCCAACGCCGCAAGCCGCTTCTTGTTCCGCCCTAGCAACCCCTGCTTCGTCCAATTCACCTTGTTGTACGGATCAAACTCTTCCATGTTGTCAGGCTCTTTCTCCAGCGTCGCCGTATAATCCGCAAACGCCGCGAACGCCGCCGCCTTGTCACCCTTCAACGTCGCCACATGCGCACGAATCTTCGCCTTCACGCCCGTCTTCCAATTCTCCGTATAGCCCGTCAGCTCATCCACAAGCGCAATCGCCGTGTCAAAATCCCCAAGTATAAACGCTCCATCCATCCGACGCTCCACCAACAACTTCTTCTCCGTCGGACTGCACCGCTTGCACAACTCCGCCATCTCCGCCAGCACCCCCTTCAGCTTCGCCTTACCCTCATCACTCGGCGACCCATTCTCAGCCGCCGCGTAATACTCGCGCAAGACAACCTTGCTCCGTTCATCCGCCTGGTGACGCAACGTCTCCATGTGACGGGTAATGCCCATGTATGCCCCGATGGCTACGCCAACGAGGACCGCGAATACGACAAGTCCTTTATTGATTTTCATACCTATATTATACCATATTCCGCGGCAGATTTCAAGTACAACCGCAAAAAAAAAAAAAATCTTACCGACCGCCAATTCTCGGTACCGCAGCAATCAACTTTTGCGTATACTCATCCTTCGGCCGATGCAACACCTCGTCCACCTCACCCGCCTCCACAACCTTCCCGCGGTTCATCACCATCACCCGATCCGCCACATGCTGCACCACGCCAATATCATGCGTAATGAATATCATCGACAACTCAAATTCGCCGCGCAACGCCTTCAACAAATCCAGCACCTGCGCACGCACCGATAAATCCAATGCCGACACCGCCTCATCGCAAATCAAAATCTCAGGCCGCATCCCAAGCGCCCTCGCAATACAAATCCTCTGCCGCTCCCCTCCCGAAAACTCATGCGGATACCTCTCCAGCGCCGCCGCCGTCATCCCAACTTTCCCCAAAAGTGCCGCGGCATCCGGCCTCTCAAATCCCCTCGGCACCGTCTCAATCGACTCACGAATCGTCTGCCGCGGATTCAAACTCCCAAGCGGATCCTGAAACACCATCCCAATCCGCCCTCCGCGGCAAATCTTCCCTTCCGTCAACTTCGTCAACCCCGTCAGCGCCCGCGCAATCGTCGACTTCCCTGACCCCGACTCGCCCACAATCCCCAACGTCTCGCCCCGCCCCAACTCAAAACTCACATCATCAACCGCCCGCACCCATCCCGACACGCGCGAAAAAATGCCGCGCCGAATCGGAAAGTACACCTTCAAGTGCTCAACCGTCAAAATCGTATCACCCGCGATACCCATCAATCACCGTCTGCTTCACCTTCTTCGACATCCGCGGATAATCCAACGTGTAATGCAGCCCTCTCGACTCATGCCGCTTCTGCGCACTCTTGATGATGAGCTCCGCGCACACCGCCAAATTCCTCAACTCCAACGTATCCGGCGTCACCAAATAGCGGAAGTAATAATCATGAATCTCGCGCCGAATCATCCGAATGCGATGTGCCGCCCGCGCCAACCTCTTATTCGTCCGCACAATCCCCACATAGTCCCACATCAACCGCCGAATCTCATCCCACATATGCGCCACCAACACCGCCTCATCCGGCGGCACCGCATTCCCAATCTTCCACGCAGGTATGACCGGCGCCTTCCGCCCAAACTTCTCCGGATGCGGCCCCAGCCTCGCCGCCGTCAACCGCGCACATACGAGCGCCTCCATCAACGAATTCGACGCCAACCGATTCGCCCCATGCAGCCCCGTACACGCGCATTCCCCCACCGCCGACAAACCCACAATCGACGTCCGCCCATCCGTCGTCGCCTGTATCCCCCCGCACGTATAATGCGCCGCCGGTACAATCGGAATCAAGTCCTTCGCCATGTCCACCCCAAACTCCATACACTTCATATAAATGTTCGGAAACCTCGTCTGCAAATACTTCCGCCCCTTGTGCCGAATGTCAAGAAACATACAATCATCACCCGTCCGCTTCATCTCACTATCAATCGACCGCGCCACAATATCACGCGGCGCCAACGACCCACGCGGATCATACTTCTGCATGAACTCCTTCCCATGCCGATTCACTAGCACCGCGCCTTCCCCTCTCACCGCTTCCGAAATCAAAAACCTCTTCGCCTTCGGATGATACAAACACGTCGGATGAAATTGAATAAATTCCATATTCTCAATCTTCGCCCCAGCCCTCCACGCCAGCGCAATCCCATCCCCCGTCGCCGTGTCCGGATTGCACGTGTACAAATAAACCTTCCCACATCCGCCCGTCGCCAAAATCGTGTTCGGCGCCCTCACCGCATAAATCTCACCCGTCTTCTTATCCATCACATACGCCCCCACGCACCGGTTCTCCCCTTTCAACCCAAGGCGCCGCGTCATAATCAAATCAATCACAATCGTCTCTTCATGAATCTCAATCTCCGGATGCTTCTTCACCGTCCGAATCATCCCCGCCTCGCACCGCTCACCCGTAATATCCCCCGCATGCAAAATCCGCCGCGCACTATGCCCACCTTCACGCGTCAAATCCCAACTCCCATCCGCCTTCTTCGCAAACTTCACACCGCACTCAATCAAATCCTGAATCCCCTCCGGCGCATGCTCACAAATCTCATGCACAACCTCCGTCTTCCCAAGCCACGCCCCCGCAATCATCGTGTCCCGCGCATGCTTGTCAAACGTGTCCTCCGGGTCCATCACACAACAAATCCCGCCCTGCGCAAAATTCGTGTTGCAATCTTGAAGCTTCCCCTTCGTCGCCACAATCACATGCCCATACGCCGACAAATGCAATGCACTCATCAGCCCAGACATCCCAGAGCCCACCACAAAATAATCACAATCTATCGTCTTCATTTTATTTCTCCTAACTCCTTACGCCATCCGCCGCGCCGCCGCCATCGACAATGAAACGGCCACAAACACGAGCGCCGCGCCCACCAACAAAAACCACACAAAATGTTCCTCCCACGCATCATACGCGTCCGCTTCCAACTTCGTCGTCTCCAACTCATCAATCTCCTCGAGCGCCTTCTCCAACCCATCCTTATCATCAACACCGTAATACTTCCCACCCGTCTTCGACGCAATCTTCTTCAACTGTCCTTCATCCAAAGTCGGATTCCCCCAAAAATCAACCGCATGCGTCCCTATCCCAATCACATACACCTTCACACCCAACTTCGCCGCCGCCGCCGCCGCTTCATCAGGCTCCACCGCCCCCGTGTTCGATACACCATCCGAAAGTAACACCACAATCTTCGACTTCATCTTCGCATCCTTCACCCGCGCCAGCGCCGTCGCCAAACCATCACCAACCGCCGTCAACTGCTCCTCCGCATCCGCCTTTGAAAAAACCATCGGCGTCTCCACATCCTTCAAAACATGCAACACCACCTCATGATCCGCCGTCAACGGAACACGCGTCGCCGCATACCCACCAAACGTCACAAGCCCAATCAAATCATCCGGCCTCTTCGCCACAAATTCACCAAACAACTTCTTCACCGCTTCAAGCCGCGACGGCTTCAAATCCTTTGAATTCATCGACCCCGATATGTCCACCGTCATCGCAATCGCAATCGCATCCACAGAACGCGACTCCCTTGCCAGCGGCGTCCTCGGCCGCGCCGCGGCAATCACCAATAACGCCAGCCCCACAAGCATCATATACGGAGTCATCCCCGCCACCTTCGCTCGCCACCCCGCCGCCTTCGCAGGTATCCGCGACAATGCAGAAAAACGTATCCCCGCGCGACGCCCCCTTCTCAAAAGCCGCCACGCAACAAATCCAAGTGGCAACCCCAACAGAAGCAACCACGGACTCGCAAATTCTAATCCTGTTCCAAACATTGCCGTATATTATACCATATTTCCGACCAACTCTCAACCCCCCGAAAACAAAATCTGCCGCAAAATCACATAAAGGAAAAATGGTCGGACCGACGGGATTTGAACCCGTGACCTTTTGCACCCCAAGCAAACGCGCTACCAGGCTGCGCTACGGTCCGTTGCCTAAATTTGTTTTGATAAACTCTCATCCACCAAAACAGGCGCATATTATACCATACTTTCGCTCCGCGGTCAATGGGGTATTTTCAGAAAATTTTATTTCCCTCCTCCGCGCCCCGCCACCAGTCATCCCCTATTTTGCTCCCCCGCGCCCCCGCGAAGGTGAGGACAAGCTTGGGGGTGGATGACAGAATGCAAGCGAAGTAAAGCAAGTTTAGATGGTGCGCCCCCCGCGCCCCCGCGAAGGTGAGGACAAGCTTGGGGGTGGATGACAGAATGCAAGCGAAGTAAAGCAAGTTTAGATGGTGCGCCCCCCGCGCCCCCGCGAAGGTGAGGACAAGCTTGGGG
>CAVGIZ010000020.1:0-18018 GCA_963629255.1 Anaerovoracaceae bacterium | reverse complement strand
ATGGCTGAGCTGTGCTCAGCCAAATTTGTCCTGTGCCAAAAGCGCCAGCTTTTGGCAACCCGCGCCACCACCCCTTAAAATCTTTATGTTCTACACGGCAAAACCTCTCTCCCTTCTACACGATCTACACGGTCAATTCATCCCCCTCCCAGCCCCCATAACCGCACCCCAATTTCCCCGTAATCCAGCCGAGTTACGCGCGTAACCTAGCCGCATTATGGTCAAATTCACCCCCTCTCCCCGCGGCACCTTAAAAAACCCCCTTTTCGACCCCCTAAAAAGGGGGTTTTCGTACCCCAAAACCCCCTTTTTCACCCCCCGAAAACCCCCTTTTTTAATCTGGCCCCCTCCCGCGGCACTTTTTCAAGCCTCAAAAATAAATTTTCAAGCCTGAAATTTTTCGCCTAGCTGTTCGTTTGCAAAAAATCTCGGCTCTAAAATCTGCCGCGCGGGGCGAAGGAAAAGGAATGAAAAAGGTTTGGGGAAGGGGATGTTGGTCGGGGAAGCGCAGAATTTTATTCGCACAGGTAGGAAAAATTCGCCGCGTAGGTAGGAAAATTTCGCCGCGTACCTGCCAAAATTACGTGGAGATTGGGGTTGAATGATGTGGGGAGGGGGCGCGGCAGAAGTGCCGCGGATTCAAAATATCAACAAAAAGTCAAAGTTTGTGCTTGCAATTTGGCGCGGAATATGGTATAATACGCGCATCTTTCATTCAAAAAGGTTTAACCACCAAAAGGATTGGAACTAAATTATGAAACGTTTATTGTTGGCGATGGTATTCGCCACAGGTATTGCGGCGGCCATTGAGGCCGCGCCGACGGATGCGGTGACGCAGGCCGACTTGAAGGCGTTAATTGAACGCATTTCGAAGTTGGAAGCGGAAAACAAGGCTCAGGCCGCGAAGATTGCGGAACTCGAGGGCAAGGCGACGGCTGTCGCGGCGGCTCCGAAGGGTGAAGCGAAGGCGGGCGAGATTGCCGTTGAAGAAGGGACGGAAGTGAGCGAGTCCGGTCGTATTTTCACGGCCAAGGGCAAGCAGTATTATTTGGCTGACAAGATGGCGGGGATTTTTGAGCCGCTGAGCGAGTCGGGCTTGAAGATTACGCCGTATGGCTATTTGGTGTTTGAAGGCGTGTATTCGACGCGGGCGCTCGATGCGGACTGGTCGGCGGACTTTGTGAAGAACAAAGCGAATAAGAACAACCGCAATCATAACACGACGTTGTCGATGCAGGACTCGATTATGGGCTTGCAGTTCGATACGCCGGAAGCGGTGAATGGTTGGACGTTCACGGGTCGTGCGGAATTTGACCTTGCGGGCGGCAACCAGAACAGCTACGATTTCCACTGGCGTCATTTGTACATTAATGCGCAGCATGAGAGCGGCTGGTCGATCTTGTTTGGTCAGACGTGGCACTTGTGGAAGATGGTTACGCCGAGCGAGATTGATGGTGCGTGGATGGAGAATGCGGGTCATCCGTATCGTCGCAGTCCGCAGATTCGTATTACGAAGAAGTGGGATTGGGAAGATAGCTCCTTGGAAGCGCGCGTCGGTATCGTGAAGGGCGGCCCGGGTATGGGCGGCGACCGCGATGAGGACGAGATTGAGGATAACTCGGCTTCGGCTTGGGCGTTGTTTGAAGGTGCTTTGATGTATGATCACAAGGCGGCGTGGCAGAGCGATGATCGCCGTTGGTTGATTGGCATTGGCGGCATGTATGGTCGTGACCGTTCGTCGCGCGCATCGGCGTGGGATGATGAGGGGTATGCGACGGCGTACAATGGCGACAATGATGATTACGATTCGAAGATGATTATGGTTGCCGCGTCGATTCCGATGTGGAAGTTCACGCTCACGGGTCAGTTGTTTGCGGGTGATAACCTCGGCGGCATTCAGGCTGGTTGCGGTCAGCGCGTTGTGTATCAGCGTTGGCAGGAGAAGGGCACCAGCGTGAGCACATGGGGTGGCTTCATTGACCTCGGCTTTGAGTTGAATGACGACTGGAGCTTCGCGGTTGGTTACGGCTTTGATGATCCAGATGATAAGGACCTTGATGGCACGGGCGGCATTCTTTACAACGACCGCGCGTACATCGATGCGTTCTACAAGATTACGTCCAACTTCAAGCTTGGTCTTGAATACGCCCGTATGAATACGGAGTATGAGAAGGACGGCACGTCGAGTGCGGATCGCTTCCAGTTCAGTGCGTATTACGATTTCTAAGTTGAAAGCTGAGTTGAGAAGAATTTTATAAAAGGGAAATCGAAGGGCTCGGGTGAGCCTTTCGATTTTTCCGTCTAAAGAAAAAAGGAATAGGTAAAAAGAGATGGAAAAGAAACGTGCGAGTTGGTCAGGTCAGTTGGCGTTCGTGTTGGCGGCGGCGGCTTCGGCGATTGGTTTAGGGAACATTTGGCGCTTCCCATATTTGGCGGCGCAGTACGGGGGCGGCACGTTTATTCTTGTCTATCTCTGCTTGGTGGTGACGCTTGGGTTTACGTTGATGTTGACGGAGATTGCGATTGGGCGTAAGACGCAACAGTCGCAGTTGACGGCGTTTTCGCGGTTACATGGGAAGTGGGGATTTGTTGGGCTTTTGGGGACGATCATTCCTGTTTTGATTACGCCGTATTATTGCGTGATTGGCGGCTGGGTGCTGTACTACTTTAAGGAGTATTTGGTGATGGCCGTGACGGGCGCACAGGTGATGGGCGAGGGCGCGGCAAATTCGGGCCAGTTCTTTGGTGCGTTTATTTCGGCACCGTTTGCGCCGTTTGGCTATGGCATGATTTTTGTGTTGGCGTGCGCGGGCGTGATTGTGATGGGCGTCAAGAACGGGATTGAAAAGTCCAATTTGGTGATGATGCCGATTCTGTTTTTTATGGCGATTGGCATTTCGATTTATGTGATTTGCATGCCGGGGTCGGGCGAGGGTTTGAAGTATACGTTGATGCCGACGTTGGATAGCTTGCGCGGTGCAGATGGTTCGTTTTCGATCGCGATGCTGGGCAAGACGATTTTGGGCGCGATGGGGCAGATGTTCTATTCGCTGTCGCTCGCGATGGGCATTATGATTACGTATGGTAGCTACATGCGTAAGGAAGATTCGATTGAGCGTTCGGTGCGGCGCATTGAGATTTTCGATACGCTCATTGCAATTCTCGCGGCGTTGATGATTATTCCGGTTGTGTACATGTTCGCGGTGAAGACGGGGACGCCGATTAAGGAAGCGATGAATGCGGGTCCGGGGTTGATGTTCATTACATTGCCGAAGGTGTTTGCGACGTTGGGCGCGGCAGGTGCGTGGATTGGCGTGGCGTTCTTCTTGCTCGTGACATTTGCCGCGGCAACCTCCGCGATTTCGCTGTATGAAGCGTGCGTCGCGGCCGTTTGCGATGTCCTTCACATTGAGCGCCGCGCGGCCACGTTCTTCACGGGTACGCTCGTCCTCTTCCTCGCGACGTTCTCCGCGCTCGGCTATGGGCCGTGGGCGAACATTACGATTTTTGGTCAGCAGTTCTTGGACTTCTTCGACTTCATTACGAACTCGGTTTTGATGCCGATTGTGGCCGCGGCAATTTGTATTTTCGTGGGCTGGGTGTTGAAGCCGCAAGCCGTGATTGACGAGGTTGAACAGTGCGGCCACAAGTTCAAGGCGCATGGCTTCTACTCGTTCATGGTGCGGTATTTGGCGCCGGCCCTCGTGATTGCGATTTTGATTTCGGAGGTCTGCCGCTACTTCAAGATTGGCGGCTGGGCCATCTAATAGAATCAACTAGAAAGAGACGCGAAAATGTTTGATTGGATTGTCCTCGGTTCGTTCGTTTCCTACTTGGTGGTGATGCTGTGGATCGGGTTTTATTTTACGAACCAGCAAGAATCGCTCGGCGATTATTACTTGGGCGGGCGTAAGATGAACAAGTGGGTCGTCGCGCTTTCGGCGCAGGCCTCGGATATGTCGGGCTGGCTTTTGATGGGGCTACCGGGCGCGATTTATCTCGGCGGTTTTTCTGAAGCGTGGATTGGCATTGGCCTCTTGATTGGCACGTATCTCAACTGGAAAATTGTCGCGCATCGTTTGCGCGTCTATTCCAACACGTGCAAGGATTCAATCACGATTCCAGACTTCATCGCGAATCGTTTTCGTGACCCGACGGGCATCTCGCGCATCATCGCGGCAGTTATTATTCTCGTCTTCTTTACGTTCTATACGGCGTCGGGATTCGTGAGTTGCGCGAAGCTCTTCACGTCCACGTTTGGCATTCCAGAGACGGTTTCGTTCCGTGGGCTGACGATGACGGGGTTCTGTGAGCTGACGATGACGGGCTACTCGATTTGCTTGTGGATTGGCGCGGCCGTTGTTGTAGCCTACACGCTCTTTGGTGGCTACATGGCTGTGTGCTGGACGGACTTTATTCAGGGTACGCTCATGTTCATCGCGATTGTTCTCGTCCCGGCGGTGGTCGTCTGCCAGGCGGGCGGTTTTGCCGCGACGGTCGATGGCCTCAACGAAATCAATCCCTATTTGCAATCGCTCTTCACAAGTGCCGCGACGGGCAAGGCGACAGGCTTCATTGGCTTGGCTTCGTGCATGGCGTGGGGTCTTGGCTACTTTGGCATGCCGCACATTCTCGTTCGCTTCATGTCGATTGATAATCCAGCCGAAGTGAAAGGTTCGCGGCGCATCGCGATGAGCTGGGTGACAATCTCGTTGATGGCTGCGACGGTGATTGGTCTTGTCTTCCACCTCTACCTCAAGCAGCGCGGCCTCACGCTTGAACAAGTGGGCGGCGACCCCGAAAAGATGTTCATGATTATGATCAACGGCATCTTCGCGAATGGCTTCTTCGTGCGTGTGTTTGCGGGCATCCTTCTTTCGACTATCATGGCGGCCATCATGTCGACGGCTGATAGCCAACTGCTCGTTTCGGCTTCGGCCTTCTCGAACGATTTCTACAAAGTTGTCCTTCGTAAGAAGGCGTCCAACAAAGAGCTCATCTTTGTGTCGCGCCTCGCGGTGTTCGCGGTCGCGGCGGTTGCCATCATCCTTGCGATGAACACGCAATCGGAATTCTTCAAGGTCGTGATGAAGATGGTGTCGTTTGCGTGGGCTGGCTTTGGCGCGGCGTTTGGTCCGTTGATGCTTTTGGCCCTCTTCTGGCGGCGCACGAATTTGGCGGGCGCGATTTCGGGTATGGTCGTTGGTGCGGTGACATGCTTCGTGTGGAAGTTTGTGCTTCAGGCCAATGCGGCGCTTACCGCGGCACATCCGATTTTCAACTTGTATGAACTTGCGCCAGGCTTCGTTCTTGCCTTTATTACGACGGTTGTGGTTTCGCTCGTGACGCGCAAGCCGTCCGAGGAAATCCTTGCGGAGTACGATGAGGTCGCGAAGAAAACTGCCGCGGTCTAATTAGAGTAGCCCTTTTTCATGAAGGGCATCCAGTGTCGCGGAGAGGCGTTCATTCTTTTCACGCCTCTCCTTTCGTTTGTCTTCGAAGAGATCAAACATTCCTTCGTCCGCGGCAGATGTTTGGAAGTTTGTGACTCCAAATCCAATCAGGCGAATTTTACGGAAGCGATTGCCCGATGCAACGGGCCAGAATGCATCAAATAATTCGAGTGCAGCCTTGCGAAAAGAAAGGTCATCACGTGCGGGGCCATCCTCAAATGGAATCTGTCGCGTCACTGTATTGAAATCTGAATCTCGCACTTTGATCCGTGCCGTACGTGCCCAACGTTTTTCGCGGCGGAAGCGGCGTCCAACTTCTTGAACTAATTCAAGAAGTTTTGCACGGACGACATCGCGCATTGTTTCATCTTCGCCAAATGTATATTCACGCGAGACGGATTTTTCTTCTGTTTCTTCCCACGCGACAATGGAAGAATCAATTCCAAATGAATAGCGCTTCAATATTTCCGCGGCACTTTCTGATTTGAGAATTGTTCGAAGTTGCGCATCATCGACACGTTGCACATCTCCACACGTCGTGATGCCATATGGACGTAAAATGCATTCCGTCTTTTCTCCGACGCCCCATAAAATGCTGATGGGCTTCGAACGAAGAAATGCCGCAATTGCATCGGGTTCAAACGGCATCAAGGTGAGTCCATTTGGTTTTTTTTGATCACTTCCGATTTTTGCAAGGAGTCGATTTGGACCAATTCCGACGGAACATGTGACGCCACAGACGCGTGCGATTTCAGCGCGCAACGCTTCGCCCATTTTGACGGCGTTGCCTCCATACAGGTGCAAGGTGCCTGTCACATCGAGGAACGCCTCATCAATTGAAACTCCCTCGACGAAGGGTGTATAGTGTTCAAACACTTCAAACGCTTGGTGAGAGACATCCTTGTACCAGTCCATATGAACGGGTGTAAAAATCCCCTGTGGACACTTTTCATAGGCCGTTCTTGATGGCATAGCCGAATGAACGCCAAAACGGCGCGCCTCATACGAACACGTCGAAACGACTCCGCGTTCGTGAGGGGATGAGCCGACAATGATAGGCTTGCCGCGCCATTCTGGATGGTGCAGCACTTCGACGGACGCAAAGAACGCATCCATATCAACGTGTAGAATCGTCGCCACGCCATATATTATACCATATTTTCGGACGGAATGGTAGAGTGCGCGGCAAATTTTCTTATGGCGGTTTTGGGGGACTAAAACTTTTTTTCAAAATAGTGTGAAATTCGACTAGCAAAATCACGCGAAATATGGTATAATACAAGGCAGTTATGTCAAAAGTACCTACAGGCTCTTTTCGTTCGTGGCTGATGATCGGTCTCATCGGTTTGGCGTTTATTTCGATGTATCGAATGAACCCCAATAAACCGAAGGTTCGTGAGCTCACGCAACTTGAATTTTATCGCGCATTAGACGCGGAAGAAATTACTACTCCCATTATACGTCATCGTGATCGGGATGCGGGCGAGACGTATTTGACGGGCGAGCTCAAGTCCGACGAGTTGGATGAGAAGGGGCAAATGAAAGGCGAGGCGTTTCGCGTCAATTTGATTCCTGGCGAGAATGAGAAGTTGATGGAGGACTTGCTGGCGCGGAAGATATCTGTGAAGGTTGAAGAGCATGAGAGTGCGCTTTCGCCGTTTGTGACGCAGCTCCTTTTCTTCTTTGGATTCTTGGCGCTGTTCTATTGGATTTTCTATCGGCGCGTTGGGGGGAAGGATGGGATGTTCTCGTTTGGCAAGTCGCGCGCGAAGGTGCTGAATGGGAAGGAGGACAAGAAGCATGTGACGTTTGCGGATGTGGCGGGGATTGATGAGGCGAAGGAAGAGGTGCAGGAGATTGTGGAGTTTTTGAAGACGCCGGATGAGTTTCGCAAGTTGGGTGGGCGCATCCCGAAGGGGGTGTTGTTGGTGGGACCGCCTGGAACGGGCAAGACGCTCTTGGCGAAGGCGATTGCGGGTGAGGCTCAGGTGCCGTTCTTTGCGATGAGCGGGAGCGACTTTGAAGAGATGTTTGTGGGCGTCGGGGCGAGCCGGATGCGTGATGTGTTTGCGGAGGCGAAGAAGCGTGCGCCGTGTATTGTGTTCATTGATGAGATTGATTCGATTGGGCAGAAGCGGACGGGCGCGGGCGCGATGGGTGGTCAGCATGCGTATGAGCAGACGCTGAATACGATGCTTGTTGAGATGGATGGGTTTGACGCGAATGAGGGCGTGATTGTGATTGCCGCGACGAATCGGCCAGATACGTTGGACGCGGCACTTTTGCGGCCGGGACGTTTTGATCGGCAGGTGACGATTGATTTGCCGACGTTGAAGGGGCGGACGGAGATTTTGAATTTGCATGGGAAGCGGATTAAGTTTGCGGAGGGTGTGGACCTGACGCAGATTGCGCGTGGGACGCCGGGCTTTTCGGGGGCGGACTTGGCGAACTTGTTGAACGAGGCGGCGTTGCTCGCGACGCGGAAGAAACTCGAAGGCGTGGACATGGCGACGCTCGAGGAGGCGCGCGACAAGGTGCTGTGGGGACGCGAGAGGAAGTCGGCTGGGTATTCAAAGAAGGATCGCGAGATTACGGCGTGGCACGAGTCGGGGCATGCGTTGTTGCAGTTGTTGTTGAAGAATACAGATCCGTTGCATAAGGTGACGATCATTCCGCGTGGGCGGGCGTTGGGGGCGACAATGTCTTTGCCAGAGCGAGATGTGTTGAATCGGACGCGGTCGCACTTTTTGGATGAGTTGGTGGTGTTGTGCGGCGGGCGTGTTGCGGAGAAGATTCACACGGGTGAGCTTTCGACGGGGGCGGCGCAGGACATTCGGCAGGCGACGGAGCTGGCAAGGGCGATGGTGTGTAGCTATGGCATGAGCGAGACATTTGGGTTCCAGTCGTTCACGGAGGTGAATCAATTTAGTGCGGCAGAATTGCCACCCGCGTATAGCGAGGAGACGAGCCGAAAAATTGACGCGGAAGTGTCGGCGATGATTTCGAATGCGTACAAGGAGGCGGAGCGGTTGATTGGTGGGAATCGCGAGAAGTTGCAGGTGTTGGCGGAGAAGTTGCTGGAGCGCGAGACGATGGACGGGAAAGAGATTGAGGATTTGCTGGACCTTCATCGGGAGGTGACTGAAGAATGATGAACATCGACATCAACGTTTCGGCAATTATTCAGGTGCTGATTTTGTACCTGGTGATTTACTCGATTCTGCGGAGTGCGAAGGGATCGCGCTTTGGTCAGGCGTTGATGGGCGTTGGGATTCTGGCGGCGATTGCGGCAGTGTTTACGTACGTCTTGCATTTCGATGTACTTGGCGAGATTGTGCGCTTGATTTTGATGTATTTGGCGTTGTCGACGGTTGTGATTTTTCAGCCAGAGATTCGACGGATTTTGGCAACGGTGGGTGCATTTGGGTATTTTGAGCGGCCGCGTTATTTGGGGGATGGTGCGGCGACGCCAGAGTTGATGGTGCAGACGATTTTTGACTTATCGCACGCGCGGATGGGAGCTTTGATTGCGTTTGAGCGCGGCATTTCTTTGCGGGGTTATGAAGAAACGGGTGTGACGCTGGGTGGGGCGATGTTGTCACAAGAGTTGGTGAGGTCAATTTTTACGCCGCCGTTGCCGTTGCATGATGGCGGGATGACAATTCGGAATGGACGAATTGCCGCGGCGCATTGTATTTTTCCAGTATCGAATAATCCAGATTTGATTGCTCGTGGGATGCGGCATCGCGCGGCGGTGGGCCTTTCGGAAGAGACGGATGCGCTTGTTGTTGTTGTTTCGGAAGAGACTGGCACGGTGAGCGTGGCGCACAATGGAAAGCTTTTTCCGTGCGTGGGCGAGCAACGTGAGATGATGTTGCAGCGTTGGATTTCGAAGGCGATGCGGGCGAATGAGACGCGCGGCGGATTTTTAGAGGCAGGCTTGAAGCGGCTTGGCAAGCGTTGGCAAAATCTTGTGAAAGGGGACGCGGCGTGAAGACTGAAAAGAAGAAAAAACGACCAGTTGTTTCGCGTGGATTTTTTGGACGGCTGGCGGATTTGATCACGAAGAATTGGTGGCTGAAAGTTTTGTCGCTCATACTTGCGCTTGTGATTTACCATTCGTTGAAACCAATGAATTTGAATACACCTGATTATGACAGACACGCATTCCAACGCCGATAAAAAGAAGATGGTCAGTCCGGCAGTTGGCTGGATTTTGTTTCCGCTTTCAATCTTTCCGCTTGTTGCACTTTTGACGTACGACTGGCGAGCGATGAGCGCGTTGCAAACGCCCGCGGCACCGAGTTCGAATTGGATTGGTGCATTGGGTGATGGGTTTGCTTACTATGGTTATCTCTTTATTGGACTTGCGATTTGGACAGTGCCGCTACTTTGTATTCTGGGCGCTTTGACGCGCATTTTGGGTCGGCGCTTTTTGACATCGGCGCGCACAGTTTGGATCTGTACGTTTTTGATTTCGCTTGCGTGCTTGATGCAAGTTGGGCAGACGCATGCACCCGGAATTGCCGCGGTGTTGGAGGCACAAAACATTTCAAACGCGGGCGGCGTCATTGGATATTTATTGATGACGCGTTTGATGGCGCCTTTGTTGAGTGATTTTGGTGCGTCCATTTTTATGGCGATTTTTGCGTTTGCTTCGCTCGTTGGAATTGTAGGTGCGGAGACGTTGCGCGCGATTGCGGTGGGTGCCTTCTCATGGGCGATAATGAAGAATGAACATTCGGACAGAGAAGGGGATGCGGAATTTGATGCGGCGGCGCGCGCGGCCGCGGCGGCGAAGGAAGAAGCCAAGCGTCAACGCGAAGAAGAAAAGCGTTTGGCGAAGGAAGCAAAGTTACGTCATAAAGAAGAGATTCGCGCGGCAAAGGAGCGTGCGAAATTGGAGCGCGCGGAAGAACGTGCAGGGAATGCACCATCGCCTAGTGCGGCGGCGGATGAACTTGAAAATTTGCGTGCGGCCGCGGCAGCGGCGCGTGCGGCGGCACAGGCTGAGCAGCGGGGGAAAACTGCCGCGCCACAGGAAGTAAAGGCGGTGGCTCAACGTGCCGCGGAAGAGGCGGAGGAAGAGGTTGATAATCGGCCATATGTTTTGCCGCCAGTGGATTTGCTGAACCCGATTCCGAATGTGACGGCGGACCATGGAGATGTTTCGGAGATGTCGCGGCGGTTGATTGATACGCTGAAGATTTTTGGTGTGGATGCAACGTTGAGTTATACGGTGCAGGGACCAGTCGTGACGAAGTACGCGATTGAGCTCACGCCAGGCACGCGGTATTCATCGGTCACGAATATTTCAAATGAATTGATGGGCGCACTGCATGCGAAGTCCTTGCGAATTGAAGCGCCAATTCCGGGCGAGGATCGGGTGGGTATTGAAGTGCCGAATCGTAAGCCAGCGGGGATTTCGTTCCGTGAGATTTTTGAGTCGGAAGCGTGGCGCACATCAAAAGCGGAGTTGCCGCTCCTCTTTGGTAAGAATGCCGCGGGTAAGGAGTTAGTTGCGGATCTCGCCTCGATGCCGCACATGCTGGTGGCGGGTGCGACGGGGCAAGGCAAGTCGGTTTGTTTGAATTCGCTTATTAATGGGCTTTTGATGACGCGCACGCCGGAGCAGTTGAAGTTCATTATGGTGGATCCGAAGTCCGTTGAATTTACGGCGTACGCGTCGATTCCGCATTTGTTGGTGCCAGTTATTACGGATAATCGAAAGGTAGTTTTCTCCTTGCATTGGGCGGTCGCGGAGATGGAGAAACGGCTGAAAATGTTTGCGCGCGCACGCGTTCGTAACATTTACGATTTCAATCATCGTAAGGTGATTACACAGACGGATATGTTTGGCGCGGACGAACAAATCAATTCGGATTTGCCGCGGACGGTTCCGTACATTGTGATTATTATTGACGAGGTGGCGGATTTGATGGCGACGAATGCGAAGGATGTGATTCCCGATATTAGCCGTTTGACCGCGAAGGCACGTGCCGCAGGTATTCATCTTATTCTCGCGACGCAACGTCCAGACGCGAAAGTCATCACGGGAACAATCAAGGCGAATATTCCAGGCCGCGTCGCATTCAAGACGTCGTCCGCCGTCGATTCGCGTACGATTTTGGATGATGCAGGTGCGGAGAATTTGATTGGTAAGGGCGATATGCTTTTCCGTTCGAAGGATGGACTTCTTATTCGTGCTCAAGGTGCATGGATTAGTGACGATGAGATTGCGCGCATTACGGGCTTTATTGAGCAACATTCCTCGACGCAATTTGATAAGAAGTTTGCCGAGAAATTGGGCAGGGTGAAAGAAGCGTCCATTGAAAATCCATTTGCCGATAATGCCGATGATCCTGACAACCAAAAGTCGGATGATGAAGAAGATGCACAATCGGCTGCGACGGTGAAGGCGGCGGAAGATGCGGACCTTTATAAGCGTGCACTAGAATGCGTCATCAATACGCAACGCGCTTCGACTTCGCACTTCCAACGCCGACTTGGAATTGGCTATAATCACGCCGCGCGCTTGTGCGATAAACTTGAGGACGCAGGCGTCATTGGCCCGCAACGTGGTGCAGGGCCGCGACAGATTTTGATGTCGCAAGATCAGCTTTTGGCGATTTTCAATGGTGGCGATGCATCGGCCGTCGCGCCTACAGGAAGTGCCGCGGATGCGGGCGCGGACAATGCGCTCGGTAGCGACGAATCACAAAACATTCCAACTAATTTTGAAACAGACGATTCATTTACACAGGAGGAACAAGTATGATGGAGTTTGGTAAAGATCTCAAAGCGGCCCGCGAAGCGAAAGGTCTCACCTGTTCGCAAGTTGCTGAAAAGACACATCTCATGACGCAAGTCGTGGAAGGTCTTGAAACGGAGAACTTCAAAAAAATTGTCGCGCCGATTTATGGTCGTGGTTTTGTCAAGCTCTATTGTGAAGCGGTGGGGCTTGAGCCGAAACCGTACATTGACGAATTCATGCGTCTTTATTCGCTAGGAAAAACACCGCAGGAGCGCGCACCTTTTACGAACGTAGAAATTCCGCCGCGCGTGGAAGAGCCGATTCCTGCGCCGACACCGATTCCCGAGCAGCAGCCCATGCCAGCTCCTAAGGCTGAACCTGTTGCGGCAGAATTGCCGCTTGAAGGTTTGCTCCCTTCGCAACCAACGACGGTGCATTCCAAAATTCCGACACCTGTGGAAAGCGAGCCAACACCACCTCCTCCGCCACCTCCGCAACGCAAAACTGCCGCGCCGAAGGTCTCGCGTTATTCTGATCCACTTTTTGATCCGCCGCCCTTTGAGGAACCGCAGCCGACGTCCAAGCCGAAGCGCACTTTCCACTTGCCCACGATGGACGTTCCTTCTGTACCGCCTTCGCTTTGGCGCATCGCGGCGCTTGTCGTGGTTGCAATTCTTATTATTTGGGGGCTCGTTGTGGGCGTGAAGGCGCTTTATCGCGCGACGATGACGGCGCCCGAGCCTGAAAAAACTGCCGCGGTGCAAGTCGAGAAAAAGCCTGTCGCGCCAACCGCGAAACCTGCGGCGACGCCCGCGGCAAAAGGTCCACGCAAGCCCATGAACATTCCGGCGCTTTACATTGACTAACGAAAAACAATTTCATTCAAAACAACAAAAGGAATACAACAAATGGAAGTCGTAATCTGCAAAACAAAAGAGGAAGCCTCGAAGCTCGCGGCGGATATGATCACCGCGGCGGTTCAGGCGAATCCGAAGATTGTGCTGGGCCTGGCCACGGGCTCGACGCCAGTTCCGATGTATACGGAAATGGCCAAGGCCGTCAAGGCGAAGAAGGTCTCCTACAAGAGCGTTCGCACGTGGAACCTTGATGAATACGTCGGGCTCCCGGGTACGCATGATCAGAGCTATCGTTACTTCATGAACAAGAATTTGTTTGAGAAGATTGATATCAAGCTTTCCAACACGCACGTCCTCAATGGCATGGCGAAGAACCCGGAACGTGAATGCCGCGCGTATGAAGCCCAGATCAAGAAGGCGGGCGGCATCGACATTCAGGTTCTCGGAATTGGCTCGGATGGTCACATCGCGTTCAATGAGCCTGGCACCTCGCTCAAGAGCCGCACGAGCGTTGTTTACTTGACGCCGTCCACGATCAAGGATAATGCACGTCTCTTCTTCAAGGGCGACCTGAAGGCCGTTCCGACGCGTGCACTCTCGATGGGCGTTGGCACCATCTGCGAAGCGAAGAAGATCATCCTCCTCGCTTTCGGCAAGAACAAAGCTAACGCAATCGCGGGTTGTGTGGAAGGGGGTATGAGCCAGTTCTGCACGGCGTCCGCTCTCCAGGCGCACAACGATGCGTGGATTTTCTGCGACGAAGAAGCCGCTTCTAAACTCAAACTCGCCAAGTACTATGCCTGGCGCAGCCAAACGAAACTCGCAAAATGAACGAAGATTACTTCACAAGTTTTCTCTGCGAAAACTGCCACACGGCCATTGAAGCTTCCCCCGACATGATTGGCGAGGAAGCCGAATGCCCCGCGTGCGGCGCACGTTTCATCGTGCCCGACAATCGCTCAACCGATGACGTTAAGCGTCATGGTATGGATGAGGATGATCCGGAAATTGCTCGTATGAAAAAGAGCCGGACCATCCGCATTGAACTCGGGGACGACTTATGAGCGAGCGGCAACGGAAATCGCGCGGCAACGGCAAATCCAAAAAGGCAGGCGCCTTTCGCTTTCGACTTTCGTTCAAAGGGGGGTGCATCCTTTTGGCTGTGTCCATTGTCTTCGCTTCCGTTGCCGACTGGTTTGTCCATCATCCGCGCGAGTGGCTTGAAAACCGCCGCGCGGTGTGGCCGAGTTTTATTTTCAATCCGCTCTATTCAACGGGTAACGCCGTCGGCGATTTAACTGATTCCCTTGGCTGGACGGGCTCCGACGCTGTTTATGAATATGACGAAGATGCCCCCGAAGGTGAAGTCCTTTTCGCGGGCGAACCCCGCCGCATGGGCCCACCTGCGCCCAGCGACATCGTCATTCTCGACCGCGGCGAATTCAAAATTGGCTGGTCGCCATCCTTGCATCATCCTGTCTGGTGTGCCTATCACGTTCCACGCGAACAGCGCTTCCCCAATTCAAAACGTCCCAGCTTTTCACGTGATCGCGCGGTGCCTTCCGCGCCGAACCCAAGCGACTACATGCGCACAGGCTACGACCGCGGGCACATGGCCCCCAACTACGCTATCGTCACGCGCTTCGGTGAAAGCGCCCAACGCAAAACCTTTCTCATGTCCAATATCGCGCCGCAATCAAGCTCTCTCAATCGCGGCGTTTGGCGCGACGTTGAACACCGTATCGCCCAATATTGGACTGCTCGCTACGGCGAAATCTGGGTCATCGTCGGTGCCTTTACTCCGCGCGATGAGACGCGGGAAAACCTCGCGGGCACATCTATTGATTTACCACAAAAGTTTTATCAAGTCATCGTCGCGCAAGAAGGCTTGAACATTCGCGCTTTAGCCATCCTTCTTGATCAAGCCGTTCCCTACAATGAATATGCCGCGCGCAACATCGTCACCATCGATGAATTGGAAGAAATGACAGGCCTCGACTTTTTGCCAGACTTGCCATCCTTCATTCAATCACCGCTCGAAAGTGAGCTCCCCTCGCGCCTTTGGCCTATACGGTTTGTTGATGTCTTTCTGCGCCTCTTCCGCTTGGGAGAGGAATAAGGCGCGGCGAAAATATGTTATAACATACGTCAGTTTTACGAAAGGATTCAAACGATGCAGATTACAAAGAGAGAGTTCTTGAAGAAGTTGGGTCTCGGGGCGATTGGGCTCGCGAGCGGGAGCGCGCTTGCCGATGAATATGTCGAAACTTCCGACAAGTTGCCAGCTGGGAGCGTGGGGGATCCGGACAATGCGTGGTTTGGCAAGCACATATTCGATTTGAAGCACACGATGGTGGATGGTCCGAGCGCGTATCTGAGCGGTGGCAAGGTGATGCAGCCGGCGCGCGAGGTGCCAATTTTCCACGAGACGGATGTGGTCGTTGTCGGTGGCGGTCCGGCCGGATTTGCCGCGGCGGTGGCGGCGGCGCGGACGGGTGCGAAGGTGGCATTGGTAGAACGGTATGGGTCGTTGGGTGGGCTGTTCACAAATGGGATGGTGCTTCTCATGATGGCGACGAGTCGGAAAGAGGAGAGTGGGAAGTGGACGATTGTGACGCGCGGAATTTGTGAGGAGTTCATGAAGCGTGCGGAGGCCTTGGGTGCAGATGTTTCGACGCGCAAGCCGAAGGGCGAGAAGCTTTCGTATCAATGGATGCCGACGGTGGATCCAGAGGGTGCGAAGTATTTGATGGACCAGATGATTGCCGAGGCGGGGGTGGAGATGTTTTTCCATTCGTGGGGCGTCGATGTGATTCAGGATGGGGCGAAGGTGCTCGGCGTTATATTTGAATCGAAGCAGGGGCGTCAGGCGATTTTGGCGCGCGAGGTTGTGGACTGCACGGGAGACGGTGATTTGTTTTTTGCCGCGGGTGCGGACTATCGGCAGATTACGCATTCGATTGGGTTTGTGACGCGGCTGGGGAATATGGATCGTGTGACCGCGAAGGAGACGCCGAAGGATGCGGATGGGAAGGCGCTGGAGGGCGTGTGGATGCGGCGCGGAAACGAGGCGAACCCGAGCACGGCGTGGTGCAATACGCTCGGTCCGCAAGGCAATGGGCTGAGTGTGAAGGAGCTTTCGAAGGCGGAGGTTGAGCAGCGGAAGTATTGGTGGGAGCATGTGCGGCTCATGCGGCGGACGCCAGGCTGGGAGCAGGTGTTTATAGCCAATACGTGTTCGCAGATTGGGCCACGCGTGACGCGTTTGATGCGCAGCGCTTGCGTGGTGGATCGTGCGATGTTGAAGGGCGCGTGGGCGCCGGCGGATTCGATTGGTTGGTGCGGCGTGGATGGTCGGCATGCGGCGTTTCAGATTCCATATCGCGCACTTGTGCCAGAAGGCGTTGAGAATTTGCTCGCGGCAGGGCGTTGCATTGGTGCGCCAGATACGTGTGATACGTTCCGTTTGATTTGCCCGTGTTTTGTAATGGGCGAGGCGGCGGGGACGGCCGCGGCACTTGCGGTGAAGAGCGCAAAGACGCCGCGGCAGATTGACGTGAAGGCGTTGCGCGCGACGCTGGTGGCGCATGGGGCGTGTGTGTAATGGCGGGCGTGTTCGAGAGTGAGCCGCTCGCGGCACGGATGCGGCCGCGGACGATGGACGAGGTTGTGGGGCAAGACCACATCTTGGGTCCGGGGAAGTTGCTCAGACGCGTCATTGAAGCGGACCGGCTCACGAATGTAATTTTTTATGGTCCGCCGGGATGTGGGAAGACGACGCTTGCGGAGGTGATTGCGAAGTCGACATCGCGGCAGTTTGTGCGCGCGAGCGGGGTGGTCTCGAACGTGGCGGACATACGCAAGATTTGTGAACGGGCGCGGACGGAGCTCGGTGGGCGCGGCACAATTCTTTTCATTGATGAGATTCATCGCTTCAACAAGTCGCAACAGGATGTCTTGTTGCCATACGTGGAAGATGGGACGGTCGTCTTGATTGGGGCGACGACGCACAATCCGAATTTCTTTATCAACACGCCGCTGACATCGCGGTCGCTTGTGTTTGAATTGCATGCGCTTTCGTGTGAGGCAATTGGGACGATTTTGGAGAGGGCGCTTACCGACAAGGAGCGTGGGTATGGCGAGAGCGCGGCAGTTTTGGATGAGGATGCGAAGGCGTTTTTGGCGGAGGTGTCGGGTGGGGATGCGCGGCATGCGTTGACGGCGCTCGAGATTGCGATGCGCTCGACGCCAGTGGATGAGAAGGGCGTTGTGCATTTGACGCTCGAGGTGATGCAAGAGTGCGTGCAGCGGCGGCATGTGCAGTATGACAAGACGGAGGATGGGCATTACGATACGATTTCGGCGTTCATCAAGTCAATTCGTGGAAGCGATCCGGACGCGGCAATTTATTGGCTCGGGAAGATGCTCGTCGCCGGCGAGGATCCACGTTTTATTGCACGGCGGTTGGTGATTAGCGCGAGCGAGGATATTGGGAATGCGGACCCGCGCGGGATTTCTGTCGCGGTGGCGGCGATGCAGGCGTGCGAGTTTGTGGGAATGCCGGAGTGCGCGATTAATTTGGCGCAGGCAACGACGTACCTCGCGAGCGCGCCGAAGTCGAATGCGAGTTGCATGGCGATTTCGGAGGCGATGGCGGATGTGGAAGCGGGGCGTGTTCAAGAGGTGCCAGAGCATTTGAAGAACAAGCACGTCCAGGCGATTGGCTCAAATGACGTGACGGAATACAAGTATCCGCATGAGTTCGCCAATCACTACGTGAAGCAGGCGTACATGGGCGTTCAGAAGGCGTATTATCGCCCGACGGACCAAGGGTATGAAGTCGCGATTGCACGCCGCCTGCGCAGCCTCAAGAAGCCTGACGCTTCATCCGCCGCAGAATAAACTGCCGCGTATCAAAAATATTCAATTGTCAAAGATCAATGCTGTAACCAGC